>CALABV010000250.1 GCA_937886325.1 uncultured Geobacter sp. | reverse complement strand
AATAAATGCGTAGAAGAATGCCCTCAGGGAATCCTGAGGCTGGTGGGGGTATCCCGTCTGGTCAACGTCCGTTGCATTAACACGGACAAGGGCAAGGAGGCCAAGGCAGTGTGCAGTGTCGCCTGCATCAAGTGCCGACTGTGCGAGAAGAACTGTCCCGAAGGGGCCGTTCATGTCGTTGACCGGGGAGCAGGATCGGTGGCGCACATCGATTACGATAAATGCACCAACTGCGGCATATGCGCCACCAAATGTCCTACAAAGGCCATTGACATGATCTCGCCCATCTCCGAGGAAGTCGTCCTGGAAGCCAGGGAGCATGAAAATGCGGGCTGCAGGCGGTGCGAGGCCTGTCAGCAGTAATGGGGAGCCGGCACCGTGTATGGCTTACCCTGATCCTTGTCCTGCTGGGTGTCATCGGTTTCTCCCTCTATCCCCGACGACCGGTGGAGTACAGGAGCGACCGGTTCCTGATGGACACCCTGGTAAGCATCAAGGTGTACGGCGGGGATGAGGAAAAACTCCGGAAGGCCGTTGCGGAAGCCTATGCCGAAATGCAGCGCATCGCGGACCTGACGAACCGGTTTCCCGCCAGGGGAGCGACTGAACATTCGGCGAGCGATGTCTGCCGGATCAACGACATGGCCGGCATCAGACCGGTCACGGTGGATCCGGATGTCTTCGCCATTCTGGAGCTGTCCCGCACCTGGCGCCATCGCACCGACGGCGCATTTGACGTAACCATCGGGCCGGTGATGGATCTGTGGGGATTCGGAGGAAAGCATCCCCATGTGCCGAAGCACGATGAACTCGCGGCACGCCTCACTCTGGTTGAAGGCGACTGTTTGCAACTGAAACGCGAGGAACGGACAGTATTTCTGGAGAAAGCGGGCATGGGCCTGGATCTGGGAGCGGTGGCGAAAGGGTATGCGACGGAAAAAGCAGCGCAGGTCCTGAAACGGAGCGGGATTGAAAAGGCCATCATCGACGCCGGCGGCACGATACGTGTCCTCGGGAAAAACGTGGAAGGCGCTCCGTGGAGGATAGGGGTGAAAAATCCCGCCGGCTCGGGAGGAATCTTTGCCGTGCTGACGCTTCAGGACTCCGCGGCAGCCACATCGGCGGGGTATTACCGGAGCTTCGATTCCGGGCGGAAACGGTTCCATCATATTCTCGATCCCGGCACGGGCTATCCGGCAATGGAGAACGCGAGTGTTACCGTGGTCGCGAAAGACGCCGGCACGGCGGATATCCTGTCCACTGCGCTGTTCGTCCTTCCACCGGAAAAGGCACTGGAAACCGTGAAAAAACTGGATGGAGTGGAGGTGTTTCTGGTGACCGTCGATGGGCGAACCCTTCACGGAAAGGGCCCGGCGGGCCGGTCGGTCGTGCAATCCGAAGATCCCGAACACCATGCGCAAAGCCGATAACTGTCTGATTGTCGGGGTCCTGCTTGCCGCGGCGTTATCGGCAATGATCTATTATCGCGTGACTCTCCTGCGAACGGCTACAGCTGTCGATACCAGGGCGGTGATAAAGGTTCGGGGCAGAATTGTCCGGACCATCGATCTTCTCAAGGACGGGAAACAATCCGTGTATCAGGTTCAGGGTTCGATCGGGCATGCACACCTGGAGGTTGATGGAAGCAGGGTCCGCATGCGGGAAGCCCCCTGCCCGGACCGCACGTGTATCCTGCAGGGCTGGATAGAGAGGCCCGGTGAGAGCATTGTCTGTCTTCCCAACCTGGTGGAGATACGCATTGAAGGTGGGAACGGACTTGACGCCGTAACCCGATGAGTCGAGGCGCGCTGCATGTCTGATACGCGGAAAATGGTTTTTTTCTCACTGTTGGTGGCGTTGGGAACGACGCTGCATGTGGTGGAGGGGATGATTCCCAACCCGTTTCCCATTCCGGGGGTGAAGCTTGGATTGGCGAACGTGGTGACTTTTGTTGCCGTATACCTGTACGGCCTTCGCAGTGGTCTGGCCGTCGGTGTGTTGCGGGTGATACTCGGTTCCCTGGTGGGAGGCGTTTTTCTCTCGCCCGCTTTTCTGCTGAGCATGAGCGGGTCCGTTGTCAGTACGCTTATCATGGCGTTTCTTCTGAGATTCGCTCCATGTTTCAGTATACGGGGTGTGAGTGTCGCCGGCGCCGTGAGTCATAATGCCGGCCAGCTGCTTACGGCGGCTCTGATTATGCGGAGCTGTTCCATATTCTACTATCTGGCTTTTCTGTTGCCGGCGGCGCTGGTGACGGGCATGATCACCGGACACCTCCTGGACATGGTGCTTGGCAGGCTTGAAAGATCCGGTGTCGTGCAAATATATGCGGGTGGAAAAGGGGGATCCGATAATGGGGAATACGTTTGTAGAGGTTATATTCGAAGGGCATTATAACACTGTCAAGGGGTATTTGGAGGGGTTGCGGGATGGTATGGGAACGACGCACAAAGTTTTTTTCAGCTCCGAATCAGGCATCGCGGCCGAAACCCTGTCCGAGCTCATCAGGGAATGGGTCTCTCTCGGGCACAGGCTGCATCATGTGGTAATGGAAGAAAGTCTTTTTACGATACTGGAGGATATCCTTTCAAAGAAGGGAAAAGATGCGCTCATGAATTCCCGCGCCGTGAAATCGTCCAAAGTCGTGAAGGGGGCGGCGTTCAGATTCAGTTTCGATGCCTATGCGCGCAGGTATGCGGAGGAAATACGGGAATTGCTCGGAAGGCTTCCCGAAGGCGTGTCACTGCGGGACTATAAACCGGACGAGCGAATCAATCACAGCGCCGAGGGGGTGGAGCTGTATACACCGGCCCATGATTACATTTTCCATGGAAAAGGTGTCGTCATTGGATCGGTTGAAGAGGTGATCGCCTATCGGGCGATGATTGTCGATCATCCTCTTATCGAAGCTGAGCAAATAAAGCTTGAATTGTAGACGTTGTGTCATTTGTGTTTCATCCAATCAAATCATAAAATATTATACAAAAAAGACTTGACATTATGCTGGCTCTCATTCTATATAGTGAAAAACTATAACAATTAATTATAATGATAAAAAGTTGCTCCGACCCGTCCTTCCTACGGCGTATGCTAGGGAAGTCGGGCTGTGGGTATCGCCGGAAACAGCGATGCCTCCCGTGCTTGGAAAGGGGTAAACATTGCGGGCTTACAGGCCGGTGGATGTTTATATCCATCGGCCTTTGTTTTTAATGCCAATGGCATAGACGTCGGCAGTGAGTGATTCGGAATATGGCAAATCCGATACACTGGGTTTACTAAAAAGAACGATGAAGTAATCTCATACCGTTATTGGCCCTTTGCTGACCGTTGTACGGTCCCAGAAAGCCCAATGAAAAGCCGGCGCGCTTTTCCTTGGGCTTTGTTATTTGCGGGAGCGGGAGAACCATGCGTCTGCATTGCAAAAGAAATCGGGCGAACGGAGTTGCGCGGGGCAGGCTCGGCGCCGTTTCACAAGGAATACTTTTCAGGTAACAGGCGTCGCGCGAATGGGTTGAATGCGGCATCTGTCACAACATCAAATAATGGAGGTAAGTCATGGCTGACGTGGTACAGAAGATTGATGAATTGGTAGCGAAGGCACGTAAGGCAGCCGATGTCATGAAGGAGATGACCCAGGAGCAGGTTGACAAAATCTGCGCGGCGATGGACGCCGCATCCGTGGCCAACGAGCAGAAACTGGCCGAGATGGCGGTGGAAGAAACCGGAATCGGCAGAGCCGACCACAAGGCCATCAAGAACCACTTGGGCGCGCACATCGTCTACGAGTATTTCAAGGACAAGAAATCTGTCGGCATCATCAAGGAAGAATCCGGCGTAACGTACGTTGCCGAACCGTTCGGCGTTCTTGCCGCCGCCACCCCGACCACCAACCCGACCTCAACCGTCATGTTCAAGGCGCTGATCGCTCTGAAATCCCGCAATGTCATCATCTTCGCCTGCCACCCCCGCGCACAGAAGTGCAGCGTCGAAGCAGCCAGGATCATGCGCGATGCGGCGGTGACAGCCGGCGCTCCCGCGGACTGCATCCAGTGGATCGACGAACCCTCCATCGAGGGAACCAACCTCCTGTTCAAGCACCCGGGTGTAAACCTGATCCTGGCCACCGGCGGCAACGCCATGGTCAAGTCGGCATACAGCTCCGGCCACCCGGCCATCGGCGTGGGCGCGGGCAACACCCCGGTCTTCATCTCCAAGTCCGCCAGGTTGAGCGTTGCGGTGAACAACGTCATCGCCTCCAAGACCTTCGACAACGGCACCATCTGCTCCTCCGACCAGTCCATGATCTTCGACGACAAGGCCACCTGCGACGCGGCCGTGAAGATGATGGTCGAAAGAGGCGCTTACCTGGTCAACAACGAAGAGAAGAAGAAACTGGAAGCGGTCATGTTCGACAAGGAGAGGGGGGTACCTGCCGTTGCCATCGTCGGCAAGTCTCCGCAGGCGATTGCCAAGCTGGCCGGGTTCGAGGTTTCCGACGACGTGAAACTGCTCCTGGTTCCCCTGACCACCATCGGTCCGGAAGACTGGTTCAGCCATGAGAAGCTCTCCCCGGTTCTGGGCTACATCTGCTTCAACAGCACCGACGAAGCGATCGCGGCAGCCAAGAGCCAGCTCCGCTGGGGCGGCGCGGGTCACACCGCCGTTGTCCACGCTCAGGACGACGCGGTTATCAACAAATTCGCCATGGAAATTCCCGCGAACCGTCTGCTCCTCAATCAGCCCGCGGTACACGGCAGCGTCGGTCTCATCTACAACGTGCTGCCCCCGTCGCTCACTCTCGGGTGCGGCACTGACGGCGGTAACTACCTGGGCAACAACATCAACTACTCGGACCTTCTGAGCATCAAAACGGTCGCACAGCGTATCGTTGATTACGAACGAGATGAATAGGATTCTTCCGTTTTTTACCGGGTAGTCTGTCTTTCTGCTTACTATGTCATCCTCCCCCTTGTAATGTCATAGGCTGCCTGCCGGAAGGCCGGCAGCCTCCCTTCCTTGAAAGCGATGGCATGTCCGGTCGTTCTATCATGGGGGAGGATGGAAAGAGTCCGAAGAGAGACGATTGAGGAGGATTTTTATGGATGTGCTTGATGGCGCGCTGCGGCATGAAAAGGATGCAATAAAATTATATGCGTATCTTGTGGAGCAGGCTTCCCTTGACAGTGTGAAGAGGCTGTTTTCGTCCTTGTTGAAGGATGAGCGGAAGCACCTTGAGAGGATAGAGAACTTCAGGGCATGTCGTAACGACCTTGTTGCGTGTCGAAACGATAGTCTTGAATTTTCGAGGCTTTTTCCACACATCGTTAAAGACCCCGGTGTTGAAAGCTTGTGCAGGGAGGAAGTCAATTTCTACCGGGAGGTCATGGAGCGTGAAAAAAACGGAATAAACCAGTATGAGTATTTCCTGCATAATTCGTGTGATGAAAAATCCAAAGTACTGTTAAACGCCATAATAGCGCAGGAGAAAAAACACTTTGATATTGTAAAAGGATTATGTGTTTTTATTTCAGAGCAACAAAGCTATAAGTAGAAAATCCTTCTATATTATAACAAGGTGAAGTCATGTCATCACAGCAGCCATATGAAATCGACAATAAGATAAAACGAAACCATAGCAACGAATACTATAGGTATAATGTCGGTGAAACGCTTAAAAAATTGCGATTGTCGAATAATATGACCCAGAAATTCGTTGCTCGCGAAAACGGCCTGTCTTCCGGAATGATTTCCTTGATCGAAAGCAACAGCATTTCCGCTTCCATATCGACGCTTTCCAAGCTGATGAAATTTTACGGCGTCAAGATGAGCTGGTTGTTCGATGATAAAAATGAAAACAAGAATTACGAAATAATAAGAAAAAAAGACAGGAAGGTGCTTTCAAAGATACTCATACAAAACGGGAATTGTAACGGGAATGGATTTTATTGCGAGTCACTGTCACAAATGAAACATAAAAAAATGCAGCCGTATATCATTAACCTGTCTGATGACATCATAGGCGATAATTTCTACATTCATTATGGAGAAGCGTTTATGTATGTCCTGAAAGGGGTTTTCGAGCTCACGATTGGTGATAATCAAGTCGTGGTAACGGAAGGTGACAGTATTTACATGGATGCCTCCCTAGAGCACAGGTTCCGTTCAGTCAACGGTTCCGAGGTCACGGTACTTATTGTCAAGATGGTGTCGGGGTAGGAGCCCGCGCATATTTCGTCACCCGCGTATGTCGCGGGCTTAACGAAGCCCGCGGTAAGGTCGTGCGCTTATTTCGTCCCCTATTTCCTCCATAGGACCAACGAAACCCGCATGATGGTTTCCTGATTGTAGCGTCGCTACATTTTTTTCCACAAACAACGATGATTGAAGGTATGACAGGGAGAGGACATGGGTGTGCGCAATGCGATACTTCCGGCCAGTATGGCTGAAGCGCTGTTTTTCATGGGAGGTCTATGGAAAGAGAAGAAAGGATTGTCGAGTTGCTGAAGAAGTTGAAAAGTGACAGTTTTACCGGCTTTATCAGGATCAGTTACGATCTGGGCGGCATCAACAGGATAGAAAAAAACGAGGAAATTCTGAAAACACGGAAAGCATGATGTTTGACGCGGCGGTCCGCACTATCGAACAGGAGGCATTATTGCGTCCGGAAACCGGCTTCAGTGCCCCCATAATCAAGAGAATTAAGCGGCAAAACAATCTCGGAGGATGTGCATGGATATTCTAGCAATAAACTGTGGAAGCTCCTCAGTCAAATATCAGCTCTTTGACTGGGACGGGAAAAAGATCATCGCGAAGGGTCTGGTGGAACGCGTTACCATTGGCGGTTCATTCATCGTTCAAGAGGTGCCGGGACGCGAAAAGTACAAAAGGGAATTCGAATGCCCGAATCATACCGTTGCCATGGACCTTATTATCCAGACTCTGACGGATCCCGGGCACGGAGTCCTGAAAGACATGAGTCAGATTTCAGCGGTTGGTCATCGGGTCGTGCACGGCGGCGAAAAGTTTACCCGCTCCGTCCTTATCGATAAACAGGTTCTGGATGCCGTCAAGGCGGTCCAGCATCTGGCGCCGCTTCACAACCCGCCCAATATCGCCGGAATCGAGGCTGCCCGCGCGGTGCTTCCCGATGTTCCCCATGTGGCAATTTTCGACACGGCATTCCACCAGACCACGCCCGAGCACGCTTACATCTACCCCGTGCCGTACGAATGGTATGAAAAGTACGGTGTTCGGCGCTACGGTTTCCATGGAACGTCCCACCTGTACGTTTCCAAGCGGGCGGCCGCGCTGCTGGGCAAACCGGCGGGCGAGTGCAACATCATCACCATGCACATCGGCAACGGTGTCTCCCATGCAGCCATCAGGAACGGGGTTTCGGTGGATACCAGCATGGGGCTCACCCCTCTGGAGGGTGCGGTCATGGGGACGCGCTGCGGCGACATAGACCCGGCTATCCCTGCCTTTATGATGCAGATGGAAGCACACACCCCCAAGGAGATCGACACGATCCTCAACAAGAAGAGCGGGGTTCTCGGTATTACAAAAAAGTACACGGACCGGCGAGACGTGCTGGAAAACGCACTGAAGGGAGACAAGCTCTGTTCGCTCGCACTGGAGATTGAGGCGTACAGGCTGAAGAAATACATCGGCGCATATGCCGCGGCGCTCGGGAGGCTTGATGCCGTTGTTTTTACCGCGGGAGTCGGAGAGCGGGCGTGGCGGATACGGGAGATGGCCCTCAGCGGACTTGACAATCTCGGCATCCTGCTGGATCAAGAGCGAAACAGGGAGGCGATCAATGGGTGTGAGTGTCTTGTTTCCACCGACGATTCGCCGGTGAAGGTGTTTGTCGTGCCCACGGATGAAGAATTGGTGTTTACCGAAGACGTTGCCGCAATCCTGAACGGCACCTATGCGGACCATATGAGCTTCGAGTATTCGTTCGCGAAAGCCGATTTCAAAAACGTGTAATCCAGGATTCGGCAGGTGGAACCGTCCTTCGTTCTTTCCGGACGCATCCCCCTGCCGTTTCAAGATACTATTTTGTTTCCATCCGGAAAGGGTCCTTTTTCGCCCTGACGGTGTCAGTCTTCAGGGTTGTTTGCGCGGCGTACCGATGTACGCCTCCGCGCAACCCCTCGATTTTGATTCGGCCTGAGACCTCACCCTTCGGGCGGCCTGCGCCGTCAACTTTTGGAGGCAAAAGTTTCTTGCCAGGCCGAAAAATTCCTCGTTTCCGAATTGGAAACTGATAGTGTCTCATCCGGAGTTTCCGGATGGACACTATTTTATTTGCCGGATTGAGACACTTTCTCTTCCGTGGGGGGACTTTTTCCCCCTCCCGACGCACTATGCGCCGATCCTGTCGCTGAGGCGTCCGTTCTTTGATAATTTGACGATAACCGTACACGAGCTCGAAGGTGGGAGGGGAGTCAACCATGTGCATCCGTGGATGCGAATCAGAGGGATATTTTCGTGACGCATCGTGGAACATCCATGAAACATGAAGCGTTGTGTCCCGAAAAAACGCTTCAATAATAGCGCCTTTTGTGGTACGTTCCATCCGTTCACCATACCTGTTTATCACTGCCGCTCACGCGGTCAAGGCACGTACGGACCAACGGAATCCGAAAAATCCCATGGCCAAGATAATCTGTATTGCAAATCAAAAGGGCGGTGTCGGCAAGACGACCACGGCGATCAACCTGGGCGCTTCCCTTGCCGTTGCCGAGCGAAAGACCCTTCTGGTGGACATGGATCCCCAGGGGAACGCGGGCAGCGGTGTGGGGATCGAGAAGGACACCCTTCGGGAAAGCATCTACCATGCCCTGATAAGTGACGCGGACCCGGCGGGCATAGTCAGGAAGACGGACCTTCCCTTCCTGGATATCCTCCCCTCCACCGACGATCTCGCGGGCGCGGAACTGGAACTCGTCGCCGTGAATGACCGGGAGAAACGGCTGGCCAGGGCTTTGGCCTCCCTTGCCGACTCCTACGAGTATATCCTCATCGACTGTCCGCCGTCCCTGGGCCTTCTGACGCTGAACGCCATGACCGCGGCCGATTCCGTGCTCGTCCCGCTCCAGTGCGAGTTCTATGCAATGGAAGGGCTCTCCAAAATACTCACGACCATACGCCTCGTCAAAAAAGGATTGAACCCATCGCTTGCCATGGAAGGTATCCTTCTCACCATGTTCGATGGACGGAACAACCTGTCCCGCCAGGTGAGCGAGGAGATCCGGAACCACTTCGGAGAAACCACGTTCAAGACCGTCATCCCGAGAAATGTGCGGTTGTCGGAGGCGCCGAGCCACGGCAAGCCGATACTCCTTTACGACATCACATCGCGCGGGGCCGCCGGATATCTGGAACTGGCGCGGGAAATCATTGAAAGGGAGATAAACAATGGTTAGGAAGACAGGTCTCGGCAAAGGGATGGCGGCGCTCCTTCCGGTGGTCGAAGAGGAGGGGAAGAGCTATTTTTCCTGTCCCATCGAAGAAATCCGTCCCAACAGGGATCAGCCCCGCAAGCGGTTTTCCGCCGAGAAGCTGGAGGAACTTGCCGCGTCCATCCGGGAAAAGGGGATTATTCAACCCCTGGTGGTGCGGAAGATGTCGGAACACTATGAACTTGTCGCGGGCGAGCGCCGCTGGAGGGCCGCGCAGAAGGCCGGTCTCCTGACCGTCCCGGTCGTCATCCAGGACATCTCGGACGATACGGCCCTGGAGATTGCCCTTATCGAGAACATCCAGCGGGAAGACCTGAACGCCATCGAACAGGCCGAGGCCTTCCACGCGCTCATTGAAAAGTTTCACCTCTCCCAGGAGGAAATGGCCAAGCGGGTCGGCAAGGACCGATCAACCGTTGCCAACTCCCTGCGGCTCCTGAAACTCCCCTCCGAGATCAAGAACGACATTCTCGAAGACAGGCTCACCATGGGTCATGCCCGCGCCCTCCTCGCACTCGAAACGCAAGAATTGATGGAACAGGCGAGGGAAGAGGTGCTGAGAAGAAATCTTTCCGTGCGCGAAACCGAGAACCTGGTCAAGAGAATGAAGTCGAGACGGCCCGCAAGGCCGAAAAGTCCTCCGGGTCCGGAAATTACCGCCGTACTCGACCGGCTCAAGCGGCGCTTTATGACAAAGGTGGCCATCAGGCCGAGCGGCAAGGGGGGGAAGATAGAAATATCCTACTCCACGTCCGATGAGCTGACCCGGCTTATCGATATCCTCTCTCCCTGAAGGGTCTGCTCCCGCGCCCGGTTCATCCCGCTTCTCCACACATCCGCCGTTTGAAGGAGAGTTTTCCTTTGGGAAAAATATTTTTATTGAAACTAAAAAATTGTCATTGACAGAGGTCCGTCGCTGTGATAGGTGTCATATGTTTTACGGTTTGACCACAACCTGGTGCGAGAATCGGTCAGACAGGCAAGAAGGGGTTCCTGCATGATTACTATCGACATTGTGTTGCTGTTCCAGGCAGTCAATTTCCTGGTTCTCCTGTTTCTCCTGAACATCCTGCTGTACAGGCCCATCCGGAAGGTCATGGCGGACAGGGCCGCGGAGATCGCCTCCGCGCGGGAAAAGACGGTCTCCGTCGACGCCGACGTGCGGGAAAAGATGGCCGACTATGAGCGGAGGCTGCGGGAAGCGAAAACGGGGGCAACGGAAGAGCGGGGGAAGATGATTCGCGAGGCGCGCTCCGAGGAGGCCGTCATTCTTGATGCGGCACGACGGGATGCGGCTGATGCGCTGACGGAAATCCGCGGCGTCATCCAGAAGGAGGCCGCGGAAGCGGAAGGCCTTCTTCGCGCCCGTGCGGAAGCCCTTTCCCGTGTCATTAGCGAGAAGGTGCTGGGAAGGAGCCTGTCATGAAAGTTCCGGCCTGGAAAAATTTTGTGGGAGGGTGTCTCCCGGCACTGTTCACCGTTGTGGCTATTCTGGCCGTTTTCGCCGCCGTCGGGTGGGCGGCCGAAGGCGCTCACCAAGCCGATTCCCATGCGCAGTTGAAGGATTTCGGGTATCGCCTTCTTAACTTCGGCATACTCGCGGCGATTCTCCTGTGGGCGGCCAAGAAGGCTGATATCAAGGGGCTGCTTGCCGCCCGCCGTGCAGGTGTGGAAAAAGCCCTCCGGGACGCCGAGGAGATACGTGAAGAGGCGGAGCGGAAGCTTGCCGAGTACAGTGAAAAACTCGAAAAGGCAACCCTTGAGATAGACGACATCCGTTCGGCAATCCGCCAGGAGGGTGAGGCCGAGAAAATCCGGATCATCGAGGAGGCGAAACTTACCGCCGAAAGGATTAGGGAACAGGCGAAGATAGCAGCCCGGCAGGAAGTGGAGACGGCCAAGGCGCAGTTGCGGGCCGAAACGGCCCGGCTGGCGGTCCGGCTGGCGGAGACGACGCTGAAACAATCCGTGACGCGGTCCGATCAGGATCGTTTTGTCGATGAATATCTGAGCAAGGTAGTGGAGGCATAGTGAGTACGAACGCCATTGCACGACGGTACGCCAAGGCCCTTATCCAGCTGGCCGCGGAGCAGGGGGTCGTCGAACGGTACTATACGGAACTGACTCTTTTTTCGCAGGCACTGGAATCCGCGCCCGAGGCGTACGGAATTCTCTCCGCACCCGGATACGGGATTGAGGCGAAGCGCCGGCTGGTGAACGAACTGGTAGCCCGGCTCGGCATTTCCGGCACGATAGGTGATTTTTTGCTGCTCCTCCTCGACAGAAAACGGATCGATCAACTCTCCGGGATTTCGGACTGGTACCGGTCCTTTGCCGATTCCGCGGCGGGTATCGTCCGTTCCAGCGTCACCTCGGCCCTGCCGCTGACGGACCAGCAGGTTCGGGAGATGCAGAACGCGCTGGAGAAGGCGACGGGGAAAAAGATCATCCTCAGTGTCGCGACAGACCCTTTGCTGATCGGAGGTATCGTTACCCGGATAGGCGACAAGGTCTTTGACGGCAGTATCAGAACCCAGTTGGCAAAGATTCACGATATATTACAGAAGGGGTGAGAAGTGCCTATGGAACTCAGAGCGGAAGAAATCAGCGAGATTATCAGGAAGCAGATTGAGGGCTACGGTAAGGAGATAGAGGTCGCCGAAACAGGCACCATCATCTCCGTAGGGGACGGGATTGCCCGCATCCACGGCCTGGCGCAGGCAATGGCGGGCGAGCTTCTGGAGTTTCCCGGCGGCGTTTCCGGCATGGTTCTGAATCTCGAAGAGGGGAATGTGGGCGCCGCGATCCTCGGTGAAGATAATGAAAACATCAAAGAGGGCGCCATGGTGAAGCGTACCGGCAGGATTGTCGAGGTGCCGGTGGGCGATGCCCTGGTGGGACGCGTGGTCAACGCCATCGGCCAGCCGGTTGACGGCAAGGGCCCCATCACCGGCAGTGACTTCCGCCAGGTGGAGGTGAAGGCGCCCGGCATCGTCAAGCGCAAGTCGGTCCACCAGCCGATGCAGACCGGGATCAAGGCGGTCGATTCCATGGTTCCCATCGGCAGAGGCCAGCGTGAGCTGATCATCGGAGACCGCCAGACCGGCAAGACCGCCATCGCCCTCGACACCATCATTAACCAGAAGGGCGGCGACGTCATCTGTATCTACGTGGCAATCGGCCAGAAGCTCTCCACGGTCGCGCAGGTGGTCAACAAGCTGCGCGAACACGGCGCCATGGATTACACCATCGTCGTTTCCGCATCGGCAGCGGAGTCCGCGCCGCTCCAGTTCATCGCTCCCTACGCCGGTGTCACCATGGGTGAATACTTCCGCGATAACGGCCGTCATGCCCTCATCATCTATGACGACCTCTCGAAACAGGCCGTCGCCTATCGCCAGCTTTCGCTTCTTCTCCGTCGTCCCCCCGGACGTGAAGCGTACCCCGGCGACGTCTTCTACCTCCACAGCCGCCTGCTGGAGCGGGCCGCCAAGCTGTCCGACGAATGCGGCGCCGGTTCGCTGACCGCCCTGCCCATCATCGAAACCCAGGCGGGCGACGTGTCCGCGTATATTCCGACAAACGTCATTTCCATCACCGACGGCCAGATTTACCTGGAGAGCGATCTCTTCTATTCCGGCGTCCGTCCGGCCATCAACGTCGGCCTCTCCGTCTCCCGCGTAGGTGGCGCGGCGCAGGTGAAGGCCATGAAGCAGGTTGCCGGTACGCTCCGTCTCAATCTCGCCCAATACCGGGAAATGGCGGCGTTTGCCCAGTTCGGCTCCGACCTGGACAAGGCCACCCAGATGCAGCTTGCCAGGGGTGAGCGTCTTGTGGAAATCCTCAAGCAGCCCCAGTACCGTCCCCTTCCGTTCGAGAAACAGGTGCTCGTCATCTTTGCCGCCAACAACGGTTATGTGGACGATTACCCGGTCTCCGCTCTTACACGGTACGAGGCGGAACTCAATTCCTTCTTCGACCTTCGCAAATCGGACGTTCTCAATGAAATCCGCGAAAAGAAGGCCATTGATGACGTGCTCAGGGGCAAGATTGTCGCCGCCCTCGATGAATTCAAGAAAGAATTCACAGTCTAGACAAGGACGGTATCTTCTCCATGGCAAGCCTGAAAAATATTCGGAAGCGGATAAATTCGGTCAAGAATACCCGGCAGATAACCAAGGCCATGAAGATGGTCGCAGCCGCGAAGTTGCGCCGCGCGCAGGAGAACGTTCTTGCTGCGCGCCCCTATGCCGAGAAGCTCGCCGAGGTTCTGCAGCGGCTTGCGGGGAGCGGCGGCGAAGGGGTGGGGCCGCTTGTGCGGAAGGAAAAGACGGAACAGGCCGAGCGCGCTCTCCTCATCGTGGTCAGCTCCGACCGCGGGTTGTGCGGCGGCTTCAACGCGAACATCTCCAAGGCCGCGGAAGCCTTTCTCCGGGAAAACTCGACGCGATTCGCCGATATTTCTCTTGTAACCATCGGCCGAAAGTCCCATGAGTACCTGCGAAGCCGTGCGTCCATAAGGAAGAACTATTCGAATATCCTGTCAACCCTGAACTACCAGACCGCCGCGCTTATTGCTCAGGAGATTATCGAGGGGTTCCTGGCAGACGAGTACGATGCGGTATACCTTCTCTACAACGCCTTCAAGAGTGTTCTGTCCCAGACCATAACCCTGAAGCAGCTGCTGCCCATCCAGCCCCCGGAGGGAGCTGAGGAGGAGTTTCACCCGGAGGCTATCTATGAGCCGTCCCGCGAGGAGTTGCTCACCGAACTGTTCCCCAAGAACATAGAGGTGCAGTTGTTCCACGCCATGCTTGAATCAGTCGCTTCCGAACACGGAGCGCGCATGACGGCAATGGACAGCGCAACGAAGAACGCGAACGAGATGATCGGCAAGCTTACCCTGCAGTACAACCGCGCACGGCAGGCCGCCATCACCACGGAGCTTATGGAAATCATCTCCGGCGCCGAATCCATCAAGGGATGAACCGTCCCCGGCCGCAACCGGCCGGGAGGTAACGATTATACAGTACGGTCCGCCGGGCGGACCGCGGGAGGAAAGAACCAGATGAGTCAGAATCTTGGGAAAATTTCACAGGTCATCGGTGCGGTAGTTGACGTCGAGTTCGAGCCGGGAAAGCTCCCCGCAATCTATAGCGCGCTCCGGGTGACCAACCCGACTATCGACGATCGGGAATACAACCTGGTGCTGGAGGTGGCGCAGCACCTGGGAGAGAATACCGTGCGCACCATCTCCATGGATTCGACGGACGGTCTGGTCCGCGGTCAGCAGGTTCTCGACACCGGCAAGCAGATAGTCATGCCGGTCGGTCGTCAGACCCTGGGACGTATTCTGAACATCATCGGCGAGCCGGTTGACGAGATGGGCCCCATCAAGGCCGAGAAGGAATACGAGATCCATCGTCAGCCGCCCGCGTTTCTCCAGCAGTCGACCAAGGTCGAAGCCTTCACCACCGGCATCAAGGTTGTGGACCTGCTTGCCCCCTACGCCCGCGGCGGCAAGATCGGGCTTTTCGGTGGCGCCGGCGTCGGCAAGACCGTCATCATCATGGAGCTCATCAACAACATCGCCAAGCAGCACGGCGGCTTTTCCGTTTTCGCCGGCGTGGGCGAGCGTACACGTGAGGGGAACGACCTCTGGAACGAGATGAAGGAATCCGGCGTTCTGGACAAGGCGGCCCTGGTGTACGGCCAGATGAACGAGCCCCCCGGCGCCCGTTCCCGCGTAGCCCTTTCCGCGCTCTCGGTTGCCGAGTACTTCCGGGACGAGGAAGGCCAGAACGTGCTCCTGTTCATCGACAATATCTTCCGTTTCACCCAGGCCGGTTCCGAGGTCTCGGCGCTCCTCGGGCGAATCCCTTCCGCGGTCGGTTACCAGCCGACCCTCGCCACGGAAATGGGTGAGCTTCAGGAGCGAATCACCTCCACCGACAAGGGATCCATCACGTCGGTTCAGGCAATCTACGTTCCCGCGGACGACCTGACCGACCCGGCGCCGGCTACCGCGTTCGCCCACCTGGACGCTACAACGGTTCTTTCCCGCCAGATTGCGGAGCTGGGTATCTATCCGGCGGTTGACCCCCTCGATTCCACCTCGAGAATTCTCGACCCCCAGATTATCGGCGAAGAGCACTACGCCATCGCACGCGAGGTCCAGTACGTGCTCCAGCGCTACAAGGACCTCCAGGATATCATCGCAATTCTCGGCATGGATGAACTCTCCGAAGAGGACCGCCAGGTCGTGGCCCGTGCACGGAAGATCCAGCGCTTCCTGTCCCAGCCGTTCCACGTGGCCGAAACATTTACCGGCACACCGGGCAAATACGTGGAACTGAAGGACACCATCAAGGGCTTTCAGGAAATCGTGGCGGGCAAGCATGACGATATCCCCGAGCAGGCGTTCTACATGGTCGGCACCATCGAGGAAGTTCTGGAGAAAGCCAAGAAACTGTCTGTGTAAGCACGTCTCACAGGGCTTGCTGGGATAGGGGGTAGAATTACCCTGTCTGAAAGATTGCCGAAAAGGAACAACAGATGGCCGAAAAACTACATCTTGAACTGGTAACCCCCTATAAAAAGATCCTGTCCGAAGAAGTGGACATGGTCACCGCTACCGGCAGCCTCGGAGAATTCGGCGTGCTGCCGGGTCATGCGTCGTTTCTCACGTCCCTGAAAATCGGGGAACTCACGTATATGCAGAGCGGCGTCGTTCAACACCTGGCCCTGAACTGGGGCTACTTCGAGGTGGCGAACGACAAGGTGTCCATCCTGGTCGAAACCGCGGAGCGGGCCGACGAGATTGATCTCGAACGGGCCAGGGTTGCCCTCGGCAGGGCGGAAGAGGCGCTGAAGAAGCTGTCCAGGGAAGACAAGGATTTTATCGCGCAGGAGGCGGCCCTGCAGCGGGCGCTTATCCGTATGCAGGTGGCGGCCAAGGCAGCGCGTAGATAACAGACGACAAACACGTGACGGAAATGAGAAGAGCGGCGAAACCCGCTCTTTTTTTTTCTCAATCAGAATATATTTCATCAAAAAATGTTACTTGATGGTATCCTTTTCGTAGCTCAGTTGAGTCATAATTCATCAATCTCATTAACTTTCTACCCTTGAATGCGGCAATATTTTGTGGTACATAAGCCAAAAGACATGAATTAATGAAAAAACAGGCAGCTGCATCCATTGCCGTATTCCCTCCTTTGCCGGGGGAAAACGAGGCACGGGATAATCGTGATTGAGTCATGAAACCGGAACGCAGAAAAGACGGGAGCGCCCTGCCGTGTTGCATGCCGAGAGCAGTGAGAAAGAGCGAATCGTATCGGGCCACAATCTGTGCGACCCCTGCATTTCTCCATCCATGGTGAAAAATCGGGAGGTCGGCAAGAAATACCTGATCAACAGGCTCAACCACCTGCATTTCAACGACGGCGCCATTATCGTCAACCTGGCCCATGTGAAATACAAGACGGCCATTTCGCTTCGCGCCAAACCTCTTCCCTGTCTCGACGGCTATCTGGAGTGCGTCTGGTCGGATGCCCCGGCGGTGACGCAGAAACTTCAGACCTATTCCTATCTCAATTTTATCGCTCCCGATCCCCGGCAGCCGCTCCTCGTTGAAGCGCGCCTTATTTCCATCAATGCCGAAGGCATCTGTTTTCAGCTTCCCGACGTCTGCCATGAAATCGGCAGCCGTCGCATTACCCGGCACTCCTGCGAAGATATCCGGATCCAATGCGTTCAGAGCGGGATACTGTTCCGCGGCAGACTCCTGGACTTCAGCCCCGTATCGTTCCGCATCGAGATACGGAATGATTCTCCCTCCTCTTTTCAATGGATTAATCCCGAGATTCCCGTCCACCTGATTTTTCGCAAGGGCGAAGAGGTGATCTATTCGGGTGATTGCCGTGTCGTCAGGCAGGGCAACGGGCAGCGGATACGAACCCTGGTCGTCGTTCCCATCGGAAATCATATCAGCCGCTTCCGGCCGAAGGAGTTCAGGAGCAGCCGCCATACGCTGGTGCCGTCTCCCAATGTGATTTTTTACGATCCTCTCAGCGGAAAGATGGTCAATCTGAAGACCGTCGACCTGTCGGGTTCCGGTTTTGCCGTTGAGGAATACGAGGAAAACTCCGTTCTCGTGCCGGGAAAGATTATTCCTGAAGTACAGATAGACTTCGCAAACGTCACGGCATTCACCTGCAAGGCGCAGGTCATATACAGAAACGCCCGGAAAGAAGCGGATGGAAGTGTCATCATACGGTGCGGCCTTGTCATTCTCGACATGGACATCCGGGATCACGTGCGTCTCCTGGCGCTGCTTCATCAGGCGACGGATCAGAACTCCTATGTCTGTAACAGGGTAAACCTGGAATCACTGTGGGATCTTTTTTTCGAGACGGGCTTTCTCTATCCCCAGAAGTACGCCTTTCTCCAGGCGCACAGGGAGCAGTTCCGGAATACGTATGCCAAGCTCTATACCCAGAACCCCCATATTGCCCGGCATTTTGTCTACCAGAAGGACGGCATGATTCTCGGGCACATTGCAATGGTGCGTTTCTATGAAAATACGTGGCTCATCCATCACCATGCAGCCAGGAAATCGATTGTCACAGGCGCCGGCCTGGTGGTTCTTGAGCAACTGAGCCGCTCGATCATCGATTCTCGCAACCTCCTGTCGGCTCACATGAATTTTCTGATCTGCTATTTCCGTCCCGACAACAAATTTCCTAACCGGGTATTCGGCACTTTTGCCAGGGAGCTGAACGAGCCGAAAGGGTGCTCCGTTGATACATTCGCCTATTTTCACTTCCGGAAAACGGCGCCGACCGACTGGGGCGTATCCGGTCCCTGGGAACTGATGAAAACCGACCGCGACGACCTGGAGGAACTGGAGCATTTTTACATGCATGAGTCGGGAGGGTTGATGATCCATGCCCTCGACCTGGCGCCGGACATGGTGGGCAATGACACCCTGGTTGATGAGTACCGTGAAATCGGCTTCAAGAAAGAGCGGCGCCTCTATTCCGTCAAAAAGAGCGGCGCCCTCAAGGCCGTGATCATGGCGGATGTGTCCGATACGGGTCTCAATATGTCCGACCTGACCAACTCACTGAAAGTATTCGTTATCGATGGGGACGGGTTTCGAGGAAACACCTTCAGCATGATTCTGTCCCTCGTTTCCGCCAAGTTTGACGGTGAAGAGGTTCCGGTGCTCGTGTACCCGCCATCCTATCTGGAAAAGAATTCGCTGCCGTACGAAAAGCTGTACACCCTTTTTGCTATAGATACCCAGTATTCGGATGACTATTTCCGTCATCTGACATGGATGAAGAAATTCGCGAAAAGGGTGTGCTGAAATAACCGGGATCTCTATGCAATCATCAGGTGAAAGAAATGATGTCCCCCTATACAACAGCAGGATCATCGACGCCTTCATCAAGCTGGTGAAGAGAAGGTATCACCATGTGGATGTCGCTGATCTGCTGAGTTATGCCGGGATGAATCTGTATGAAATTTCCGACCAGGGCCACTGGTTTACCCAGCGGCAGATAGATCTGTTCTACGAAAGACTGGTTCAACTGACGGAAAACGAGCATATTGCCCGCGAGGCCGGGCAATATGCGGGTTCGCCCGAGTCGAGCGGGGTTATGCGGCAGTTTTTTCTCGGCCTTGTCGGGCCGCTGAAGGCCTACGAGATGATTGGCAAAGGAGCCTTGAACTTTACCCGTTCCTCGGTGTATTCGGCTCGCAAACTGACCGACAACAAGGTCGAAATTACCGTTACCCCTGCTCCGGGAGTGCGGGAAAAGCCGTTTCAGTGTGAAAACAGGATCGGGTTCTTTGAGGCGATTCTGAAGCTGTTTACAACGGATATGCCGGATGTCCAGCATCCTGAATGTATGTTCAGGGGGGGGAATGTGTGCCGGTACGTGGTCAGCTGGCGGCGGACGCAGTCGGATGCATGGAGGAAGATACGCAATTACAGCGCGTTTCTGCTTCTGGTTGCCTTTCTCGCTCTGGTAATCACAAATCCTTCGATTTCCCTTTTGTGGCCTGCTTCCGTATCCCTCATGATCATTCTCTTCCTGAGCTGGCAGGTGAAAAGGCTGGAAACCAGGGAGTTGAATTCCGCAATCAGCAACCTGAGGGATTCGACCGACAAACTGCTGGAGCAGATAAACATAAACTACAATAATATCCTCATCGCCAATGAGGTGGGCCAGGCGGTGAACCGCTACTCCCACCTGGACGAGATCCTGGAGAACGTCATCCATGTTCTCGAGAAAAGGCTGAATTACGATCGCGGGATGATTCTGCTGGCAAACCGGGCAAAAACCAGTCTCCATTTCCGTTCCGGGTTCGGATACTCGAAGGAAATGGAGGCACTTATGCAGAAGACCTCATTTCATCTGGATCGGCCCGAGTCGAAAGGGATCTTCGTCATATCTTTCCGGGAACAGAAGCCTTTTCTTGTGAATCAGTTCGATGAAATAAGCGCCGACCTGTCGGCCCACAGCCTCGCTTTCGCCAGGAAGCTGGGGGCGCAGTCCTTTATCGTGTGTCCCATCGTCTGCGAAGGAGAGTCTATCGGCATCCTTGTCGTTGATAATATCGTTACGAAAAAACCCCTCATCCAGAGTGACAGGGGCCTGCTCATGGGAATTGCGTCCGTTGTCGGGATCAGCATACGGAATGCCGTGCTCAATGAAGCCAAGGAGAGGCAGTTCAAGTCAACCCTTCAGGCGCTGGCCGCAAGCATTGACGCGCGCGACACCATGACGGCGGGCCATGCCGAGAAGGTCACCGAGTACGCCTTGGGCATCTGTCGGGAGCTGGGCATGTCCAAGGACTACTTCGAGGTGATCCGGGTTGCTTCACTGTTCCATGACTATGGCAAGATCGGTATTCCCGACGCCATCCTGAAAAAGGAAGGCAGGCTGACGGATGATGAGTACCGGCAGGTTCAGGCGCATGTGGATAAGACGAGGGAGATTCTGGAACAGATTAACTTTGAGGGAATTTATCGGGATGTTCCCGAGATCGCGGGCAGCCATCACGAGAAGATCGACGGCACCGGTTACCCGAAAGGGCTCAAGGGGAGTGAAATTCCCTTCGGTTCCAAGATAATCGCCGTCGCCGACTTCTTTGAAGCGATCACGTCCAAACGCCACTACCGGGAGCCGATGCCTTTCATGACCGCGAAACGGTTGCTGGAGGAAAGGGTGGGAACCCACTTTGAAAAGAAGGTCGTCACTGCTTTTTTTGCCTATCTTGAGAAAAACGGCGCGACGGTCCTTGAAGAAGAGCTGCCCCCTCTCCATGCCCGGGAACCCCGCTTCAGGAGAGTGCCGTGCCGCACGCCGGTATCATTCCGTGTCAACGGCAGGACGGCATCGGGGACCAGTGCGGACATCAGTACCAAGGGAATGTATGTTGAGGGCGAAGAAAACATCTCTGAAGGGAGCTTGATAGAGCTTTCCTTTTCGCTGCCCGGTTCCGGCGCGATGACGATCCAGGTCAAAGGGCGCGTCGCCTGGGTGAACAGCGGCAAGAGACGCCTGAAACCGGTTTTTCCCACCGGTTTCGGGGTCGAATTTCTGGATACGGATCCGGTCGGGGGGCTGCTGCAGTCGTATGTGGAGGCATGACCACGCTCGGGTGGCTGTCCGGTGGGGATGCGGGGCGCCGCCTGTGATCGCGCCGGGAGGATCGTGGCGCAGCGTCAGTCTTCCGGGCGACGCCCTCTCACGGAGATGATGGGGGAGTACGTGAAGCGTCGGGGGTCACTGAAAAAGCGATGGAACTCTTCCAGAAATTCGTCGTATCCCCCTTCGTACTCGGGGAAGGTGTAACCTATCTTGCGGGGGGCGGTTTCCACCTTTTTCAGCCAGTTGAATGAATCCTCCTTGCGGAGTTCACCGAATATCAGATGGTGTGCCGAAACTTCCACATCAATGTCCACGTACCCCAGATCGTAGAGATAGGAATAGAGCTTTCTCCCCACATACGGGTCGAAATCCGCCTTTTCCTGGAGCGCCCGGACAATGCTGAAGAGAGTCCTCTCCATTCGTCCCGACATTCCGTAGTGGCTCAGGCAGTTATAGTCCAGATCGATCAGGCAGAGTATCCCCCCCGGCTTCACGAGCCTGGAGATGTTCTCGACAACGGCGAAGCTGTCGGCGAGAAAGTATTCGAGAACAAAACGAACCCAGACGAAATCGAACGTTCCCAGGTCGTCAAGGGGGTGGAGCATGTCCCGTTGCTGAAACTGGATGCCGTTTTTCGCATAGCGTCCGAGCGCATGTGAGATTCTTTTCTCCGAAACATCGATGCCGACAATCGAGCCGCCCGGCTGCGCCGCACCATGAAGAATTTCCGTCGTTACGCCCGCGCCGCAGCCGATATCCGCGATTCGCATGCCGGGAGCAATGCCCGCCCACCGAGCTTGCTTGCGCAATACCTCCCCGTCCGTCTTCACTTCAAGTCGGAGCGCTTCCTCATCATTTTCCATCAGGTAGTCATTTTCGTGCATGTGGCGCTCCCCTGCGATAGTACCGGACATCCATCTTCGCATCTGGGCGAAAGGAGGGCAGTTCATCCCTCCCGGTCCGGAGGTTATCTTATACCACTGCCTTTTCTTCCGGGCAATACCAGATAGTGTCCATCCGGAAACTCCGGATGTGACACTATTGTTCCGACTATATATCGTACCAATACAGGACACGACAAAACTAATATTTTGAATAAAATTATGTTAAATTAACATAAAGTTAATTTAATTTGACTTGCTGTTTTCTCCGTGTTTACTTGACTTAAATGGTGCATGGCTCTGTGCGGGTGTCTTGAAGGAGAGCGTGCCGCGGAGGAGGGGCGAGCGATGGTGATGGGAAACAACGGTTGGAAAGCTGCGGGAGCGGCGCTTTTGCTTCATCTTCTGGTTCCTGTTGCGGCGCTTGCTTCGGGATTCGGTATCTTTACTCAGAGCGCTTCATCAATGGGACAGGCCGCGGCGGTTGTAGCCCATGGGGACGACCCGTCGGCGATTTTTTTCAACCCGGCGCTGATCAACAGGCTTGAGGGTACCCGGATGGAAATCGGGACGACCCTTCTCATCCCGTCGCGGGAGTTCACGAGCACCGACACCGGCCGGCGAACGGATACCAAGGGTTCCGTATTTTTCCCCAGCACTCTCTTTGTGACCCACAGCTTTTCCGACCGCCTGAGCGCCGGGCTTGGCGTGTTTTCTCCTTTCGGGCTCGGCACGGACTGGGGGGATACGTGGGAGGGGAGGTACCTGGCCACCAATTCGGAGATGATTACCGTTGCCGTCAACCCGGTCGCATCGCTTCGGGTGACCCGCAACCTGGCTGTGGCGGCCGGGATCGACATCCTGTACCTGGATACGACGCTGGAGAAAAAGATAAATCTGAACGGTCTGAATGCCGCGACAGGAGGTATGCTGGGATCCGGCCCCTTACCCGATGTGGGCCAGAAGTTCTCCGGAGACGGCACGGGTATTGGATTCAACCTCGGCGTGCTGTACGATCCGACCCCTTATCTTTCCATCGGGGTGTCGTACCGAAGCGAGATCAAAGTCGGGATCAAAGGAAACGGTTCCTTTGACCATCAGGTTCCCGGACTGCTCATGAATTCTCCCGGCCGGGCCGACCTGACCCTTCCCCAGCAGGTTTTCGCCGGGATCGCCTATTCCGGCTTCGATCCTCTGACCCTGGAAGCCGGTGTGCGGTGGGAGGACTGGTCGTCGTTCAGCAACCTTACGGTCAGGTTCGACAACGGGACTTCCTCTTCCTCACAGAAAAACTGGAAGAGCACCTTTGCTTACAATATCGGCGCATCATACCGGCTCAACCGGACAGTCTCTTTGCTGGCGGGGTACCTGTACAGCGACAATCCAATCCCGGACAGCACCTTCGAACCGTCCATTCCTGATGCGGACACCCACATCTTCTGCGCTGGTACCCTGCTGGACTTCGGCAGGTACCGCGTTTCATTCAGTTATGCCTACCAGATGCTCGACGCCCGCGACAAAACCAATGAACTGGGTGATCCCTTTGGTCAAAACGGCACGGGTACCGCCAACGGAACCTATCGTTCCGACGTCCACATGGTCTCTGCCGGTCTCGCCGTGAAATTCTGATTGCTTTTTTACCGGAAAATGCCGTACTAGTAGACTCTGCCGACCGGGCCGCGCGCCGTTTCCGCAGCCCGGCGGAGAATCTTCATGGCGGAGGTGAAGGGGATGTCGGAAAACATCAGGAATATTGCCATGCGCATCAGGGAATTGCGGGAGATAGCGGGTGTTTCCCTCGAAACGCTCGCACACGAGTTCGGCATCACCCGGGATGCGTATCAGAATTACGAAAGCGGTGAAACGGACATTCCCGTAAACTTCCTCTTCCAGGTCGCGCATCGGTTCGGGGTCGAACTGACCGACCTTCTGACCGGCGAAAGCCCCCGTCTCCATGTCTATTCCCTTGTCAGAAACGGTACGGGAGTGGCCTTCGATCGAAGAAAGCAGTACCACTACCGGCATCTGGCGTACAATTTCAGCCACAGGAAGGCCGAACCGTTTCTGGTTACCGTGGAACCGGAGGCGCCCGAGGCGAAGATGAGCCGCAACAGCCACGTCGGCCAGGAGTTCAACTACGTTCTGGAAGGCAAGCTGATGATTATCATCGACGACCATGAACTGGAGCTGAATCCGGGAGATTCCCTCTATTTCGACTCAAGCCATCCCCACGGCATGAAGGCTCTTGATGGCAGAGAGGCGAAGTTCCTGGCGATCATTTTCTAGAAAATATCAGACCTGCCGGGTTTTCGAAGCCCGGCAGGTCTTTCATATGAGAGGTGCCTGCTCCATGCTTGATACGTTCCTTCCCCGTACACGGTTTGAGTCCTACGAGGACTTTGTCGAAAACTTCAGCATTACCATTCCCGAATCCTTTAATTACGCCTATGACGTGGCCGACGAGATTGCTCGGCGCGAACCGGACAGGGTAGCCCTCATCTGGTGCGACGACAAGGGAAACGAGGCCGTCTTCACCTTCGGCCAGTTGAAGCGGTACAGCGACAAGGCGGCATCCTTCTTCCGGTCCGTGGGCATCGGCAAGGGTGATCCGGTAATGCTCGTCCTGAAGCGACGCTACGAGTTCTGGTTCTGCCTCCTCGGCCTCCACAAGCTGGGTGCGGTCGCCATCCCGGCAACCCACCTGCTGACCTCCAAGGATATCGTCTACCGCTGCAACGCGGCCGATATCAGGATGGTGGTCGCGGTGAACGACCCGGAGGTGATCCTGCACGTGGAGGAGTCGCTGGAGAAGTCTCCAACCCTGCGCTGCAAGGCGGTCCTCGATACCGACCGGGACGGGTGGCTCAATTTTTCAACAGAACTGGAAAAGGCCCCCGAGGATTTCCGGCGCCCGGTGGGGGAGGACAGGGAGAGCAACGACGATATATCCCTCCTCTATTTCACCTCCGGTACGACCGGCATGCCCAAGATGGTCCGGCACGATTTCGTCTATCCCCTGGGGCATATCCTGACGGCCAACTACTGGCAATGTGTTCAGGACGGCGGGATCCACCTCACCATCGCCGACACCGGCTGGGCCAAGGCCGTCTGGGGAAAGATCTACGGCCAGTGGTTGAGCGGCGGAGCGGTCTTCGTCTACGACTACGACAAGTTCACCCCCAAGAATCTGTTGGAGGTGATAGCCCGCTACGGCATCACGACCTTCTGCGCCCCTCCCACCATCTACCGCTTCCTGATAAAGGAGGATTTCTCCGGGCTGGATCTGTCGCGGCTGAAGTACTGCGTCATCGCAGGCGAGCCCCTCAATCCGGAGGTCTATAACCAGTTCCTGAAAAAGACCGGGATCCGGCTCATGGAAGGGTACGGTCAGACGGAATGCACGCTGGCAATCGCCACCTATCCCTGGATGGAGCCGAAGCCCGGCTCCATGGGCAAGCCTTCGCCCATGTACGATATGGACATCGTAACCGAGGAGTTGAAGTCGTGCGAGGTGGGCGAGGAGGGCCAGATCATCATCAGGACGGACAGGAAAAAGCCTGTGGGCATGTTCAGCGGCTATCACCGGGATCCGGACATGACGCGCCGGGTCTGGCATGACGGCATTTACTACACCGGCGACATGGCATGGCGGGACGAGGACGGGTACTACTGGTTCGTCGGCCGTTCCGACGACGTCATCAAGAGCTCGGGCTACCGCATCGGCCCATTCGAGGTGGAAAGCGCCCTCCTGGAGCACCCCGCGGTCATGGAGTGCGCCATCACCGCGGTTCCCGACGAGATCCGCGGTCAGATCGTCAAGGCAACGGTGGTCCTTACCAAGGAATACGCCCCCAGCGACGACCTGGTTGAGGAACTCCAGGAGCACGTGCGCAAGCTGACCGCGCCGTACAAGTACCCGCGTATCATCGAATTTCTTCCTGAGCTTCCCAAGACCATCAGCGGCAAGATCCGCCGGGTCGAGATCCGGGAAAAGGACAAGGGTGAAGGGGGAGGCGGCGCTCCGTGAGATTCGAGCACGAGGAATCCTTCTGGGGCGGAATCGTCAAATCCATGGGGTTGGTGTTCGGCGACGTCGGAACAAGCCCCATCTATACCCTGACCGTTATCTTTGCCCTGACCAAACCTACCATGGATAACGTGTTCGGCATCCTGTCCCTGGTTTTCTGGACCCTTACCCTCCTGGTGACGGTGGAGTATGCCTGGCTTGCCATGAGCCTCGGCCGCAAGGGGCAGGGGGGCGAGATAGTCCTCCGGGAGATCCTCATCAAGATTCTCAAAAAAGGGCGTCTCCTGGCCTTCGGCGGGCTTCTGTCCTTTATCGGCGTCTCCCTTCTCATGGGGGACGGTGTCATCACTCCGGCCATCAGTATCATGTCCGCGGTGGAGGGGATACTGCTGATACCCGGAGTCGCCGATATCCGGCAGGGAACCCTGACCCTTATCGCCGTAACCATCGCCATCGGGCTGTTCATCATGCAGTTCAAGGGGACCGACAAGGTCGCCGGAGTCTTCGGCCCGGTGATGGTTATCTGGTTCGCGACTCTGACCCTTACCGGCCTTGTTTCCGTGGCGGAAATGCCGGGGATCGTGAGCGCCGTCAGCCCGCACCATGCAATCCGCTTCTTTCTCGACAACGGTTTCTCCGCCTTTTTCGTCCTGTCCGAGGTGATTCTCTGCGCAACCGGCGGGGAAGCCCTCTATGCGGACATGGGACACCTGGGACGGCGTCCCATTATCAGGGCCTGGTACTTCGTCTTTTTCGCGCTGGTCATTAATTATCTCGGCCAGGGTTCCTTCATCCTTCGCCATCCCGAGGCGAAAAACCTGCTGTTCGGCATGGTCAAGTCACAGGTTCCGGTCCTCTACATCCCCTTTCTCATCCTGACCATCATGGCGACCGTCATCGCCTCCCAGGCGGTTATCAGCGGGGTTTTCTCCATTGTCTACCAGGGAATCACCACCCGCCTCATGCCCTTGATGAAGGTGGACTATACCTCGCGGGTCCTGAAGTCGCAGATCTATATCGGATTCATCAACTGGTCGCTCATGTGCGCGGTAATCCTCATCATGCTCATTTTCCGGAAGTCGGCCAACCTGGCAGCGGCCTACGGCATGGCGGTAACCGGCTCCATGACCATTACCAGCCTGATGATGATCATCATCTTCGCCCACACCAATAAGAAATGGAAGGTTCCCATCGCGGTGGCGGTGTGCCTGCTCGACTTTCTCTACCTGAGCTCTACGCTGACCAAGCTCCCCCACGGCGCCTACTGGTCCCTGATCCTGGCGTCTTTCCCGTTTGCCACCATACTTCTCTGGACCATTGGGCAGCGTCACCTCTACCATGCGCTGCGGCCGCTTGATATGGATACCTTTCTGCTGAGCTATGAACAGATCTATGCGGAGGGAAGGATTCTCGCGGGCACGGCATTGTTTTTCTCCCGCGAATGGAATGTCATACCGCCGTATGTCATCCACTGCATCATCCGCAGCAATATCGTGTACGAGAGGAATATCCTGATCTCCATTGTCAGGACCGACGAGCCTTTCGGCGTGAAGAGCATGTTGCGGCAGGATATTGCCCCAGGGCTGGAGGCTCTGGAGGTGCTGGCAGGGTATATGGTCGTCCTGGATATAGAATCTCTCCTGAAGACACACGGAATCAGGGAGAAGGTTATCTTCTACGGTATCGAGGACATCAACACGAGGAATCCGGTGTGGAAAGTCTTCAGCCTGCTCAAGAAGCTGACCCCCAACTTCGTTCAGTTCCACAAGCTCCCCGCGGGCAGGCTGCACGGGGTGGTAACCAGGGTGGAGATGTAACCTGAATCCGTGACGTTTGAACGCCGAGGCGAGGGCGTGAAAGCGACACGGGTTCAGATGTAAAAAAAGGGCGCTGCGGTTATGCAGCGCCCTTTTTCTCATGGCGGTTTTTCCCTCAGGCCTCTTCCTCTTCACCGAAGGATAACTCGTTGTATACCCTGTCTTCCTCGAAGCGTTTTGTCTGCGCCTGCATCTTTTCCAGATCCTCCTTGCACTTGACGCAGCAATGGGCAAAGGGCATTACCCGGAGCCTTCCGATGGGGATTTCGCATCCGCACTCTTCGCAGATACCGTATTCACCTTCTTCAATCCGCAGCAGGGCCTCGTCGATATTGCGCAGCTTCTCCCGTTCCCGGTCATTGAGCAGCAGCCCGAGTTCACGATCCCTCTCGCTGGACGCCTGATCGTAAATGTCGCCGCTCGGTTCCCCGGCGGGGAGATCGGACGACGTCTTCAGCGTCTTGTTTATTTCCTTCAGTGTCTCCTCTTTCAGTTTCAGGAGGAGAGCTTTCATTTCCACATTTCTTTCTACCATCGATACCTCTCAGTGCACGTAATTCTCGTACCGCCGATTAAGACTGGACATAATAACGAAGTTTGCCCTGTTGTCAAGAAAAAAGCCCCGTCCGCGAGGGCTGCGTGCGCGGGGGAAATCATTCCTCGTCCGGGTCGATGATCTCCCCAATCAGATCATAATCCGACGAGTCGGTTATCCTCAGGCGCACGATATCCCCCACGTCGGCATTGCCCGCGGTTATGTAGACCTGGCCGTCGATGTCGGGGGCCTGGCGGGAAGAGCGCCCTTTCAGGAGAAGCTCGGTTTCTTCGCTGTACCCTTCCACAATGACCTCTTCAACCCTGCCCACCAGGTGCCGGTTGCGCTTGAAGGAGAGGCGGGCCTGGGCCTTCATTATCTTCTTGTAGCGTTCCCTTTTCACCCTCTCCGATATCTGGTCGGGCATGTCGGCCGCTGGGGTCCCTTCCTCACGTGAATAGCAGAAAACGCCCAACCTGTCGAAGCTGACCTCTTCCACGAAGTGGAGGAGCTGCTTGAAATCATCTTCCGTTTCTCCTGGAAATCCGACGATGAGGGATGTCCGCAAGGCGATATCCGGGATTTCGCCGCGCAATTTCGCGATCAGCGCACGGATCTCCGCGGAGGTGCTCCGCCGGTTCATCCTCTTCAGGACGGGATCGCTGATGTGCTGCAGGGGGATATCCAGGTACTTGCAGATTTTCTTTTCTTCCTTCATCAACCGGACGAGGCTTTCGCTGATGCCGTCGGGGTAGGAGTAGAGGAGCCGGATCCAGGAAAGGTCTTCGATCTCGACCAGCTTTGCCAGCAGGGTCTCCAGGGATACGGCGCCTTCCAAATCCTCACCGTATCGGGTGATGTCCTGGGCGATGATGTTGAGTTCCCGCGCCCCTCCTGCCACCAGTCTCCTCGCTTCGTCCAGCAGTCCGTCCAGGGGACGGGAACGGAACGCGCCGCGCAGGCTCGGTATCACGCAGTAGGAGCATCGGTTCGAGCACCCTTCCGCAATCTTGAGATAGGCGGAGTAGAGGGGGGAAGAGTTGAGACGCGGCGAATCCTCGTCATAGACGAAATTCGGGTCGCCGATATAGCGGAGTTGCTGCGATGTTCCGCTTTTCTCGGCAATTATTTCGGCGATGCGGGGATAGTCCCCGGTGCCGATGAAAATATCCACTTCCGGCAGCTCCCGGCACAGTTCCTCCTGGTAGCGCTGGGGCAGGCATCCGGTGACGATCAGGAGCCGGCACCGCCCGTCGTGCTTGCGGTCGGCGAGGTCGAGGATCGCGTCGATGCTCTCCTGCTTGGCTTCCTTGATGAAGGAGCAGGTATTGACGATTATGATGTCGGCTTCCTTTTCGTCGGTGGTTATTTCGTATCCACGGCGGTCGAGAAAGCCGAGCATGACTTCCGCATCCACCAGGTTCTTCGGGCAGCCGAGGCTGACCATGCTGACCTTTTCACCCAGGCGTATCTTCTCACGTTTTCCGTCCGTCACGTTTGTCCCTCTGCTATTGCCTGAAATTGATGTACTGCAATTCGATCCCCAGATCCTTCCCCTTCAGCAGCTTGATGATCTCCTGGAGGTCATCGATGTTTTTGCCGGTCACCCGTACCTGATCCTCCTGGATCTGCCCCTGGACCTTCAGTTTTGTCTCCTTGATCAGGGCGATGACCTCCTTTGCCTTTTCCTTGGAGATCCCCTGCTGAATGGAAACGATCTGACGGACCATGCCTCCTGACGCGGATTCCGGATTTCCATACTTCAGGGCCTTGAGCGAGACCCCTCTCTTGATGCATTTGGACTGGAGGATATCGACGATGGCTTTCAATCTGAAATCGTCATCGGCGAGAATCTTCACCGAGTCCTTTTCCAGGGTCACCTCGCTCTTGGACTTCTTGAAGTCGTAGCGCTGGGCGATTTCCTTGACGGTCTGGTTGACCGCGTTATCCACTTCCTGCATATCGACCGTTGAAACGATATCAAATGACGGCATACCGTGCTCTCCTTTGTGAATGTATCGCAGCAGATTCAATGAGGCTGTAGGGGCGATCCCCGTGATCGCCCTTCATGAACGGACCTCGGTCGCCCCTTACTGCTTGATGACCTCGACACCCTCCGGAACCTTGAAAGCGAACAGCGATCCGCGCAGACCGCGGTTCACCCTGACATTGCCGAATTCGATTGCCGTCCTGGAGCCGTAAGGGTCGAAAACGACCGAAGAGGTGATAGGAAAGGTTTTCGGGGCCTTCCCTTCTTTCAGGTAGCGTTCGACCGCCTCCGCCGACACCGTCAGGTGGAGCTTGGCCAGATTACGGCTCGGCTTTTTCGGCACCAGTTCGAGCAGGTAATTTCCCGCGGCATCGCGACCGTTGTTCAGCATGGTGATGGTGAAGTCTCGGGAAATGCGGCCGATGCCGGTCAGGTAATTGAGCGTAACGCTGTTTGTTCCCTCGAACAGCGTGTTAACCCCGGTCTGCATGACCTGCTTGTTTTCCGGCAGGTAGAACCAGACCGTTGTGCCGTCCGAAACAATCAACTGGCGCGGTTTAGTGTAATCGAAGCGGAACATGGCCGCTCCGCCGGGGTTTTTCCTGAGGGAAAGGGTGCCGTTTCCCTTCTGCTCCTTTTTCACGGAGGGGAGGAAGGTCTTCTGGGAAAAGGAAGCCTGAAGATCGGTCAGCGAGTTATAGCTTTTCTCCACGGTGGCGACAACATCCTTCAGGGACGCGGCGGCCATCGCCGGAGACGGAGAGAAAAAGGGGATAAGGAGCGTGCAGCAGATCGCGAGAACGGTGATGGATCGTTTCATGTTTCTGTTCCTTTCAAAAAACGGGGCTGATACTGCCATAAATCATAGTAACGGCGCAACAGCTTTTCCGTTGTCCGTAAAAGACGGTTTTCGGTTTTTATCGGAAAACGGATACGGACAACGGCATCACACCAGGCTGGACGGATCGAGGATGAATACCACCTGCCCGTCGCCCAGGATCGCGCCTCCGGAGACCCCCCTCATTCTGTTCAGCGGTTTTCCAAGGGGCTTGGCGAAGACGTCCTGCTGGCCGACGAAACGATCGACGACGATCGCCGCTTTCCTGCCGCGTATCTCTACCACGACGGCAGGTATGCTTGCGCCCCTGACAGGGGAGAATGGAAGGCCCATCAGGCGATGGAGGCTCACGAGAGGTATCTCTTCCTCGCCGAGACGGAACAGCCTTCTCTTCCCCCTGGTGAGGACCGTGTCACGCCTGATATCGATGGTGCGGAGAACCTTTGAAATCGGAAAGGCAACGGTAAAGGAAGAACAGGCTACCAGCAGAATGGGAATGATGGAGATGGTAAGGGGCAGGGAGAGGAGGAAGCGGCTTCCTTTCCCCGGGTCCGATTGAATGGCGAGAGTCCCACCCAGCGATTGCAGGGAGGAGCGCACCACGTCCATTCCCACCCCCCGGCCTGAGATATCGGAAACCTGGCGCGCCGTTGAAAATCCGGGTGTGCAGATCAGCATCAAGGCCTGCCGGCGGGTGACCTTCCCGCGATCTTCCTCTTTCAGGAGACCCTTTTCGATTGCCGCGGCAACGAGTCGGTCAGGGTCCATGCCGCGACCGTCGTCGGATATCGTGATCAGAACCTGATCCCTTCCCCTGGATACCTCGACGGCTATCCTCCCGGCAGCAGGCTTGCCCGCGGCAAGGCGTTCTTCCCGGGTCTCAAGGCCGTGGTCGACTGCATTTCGCAGGATGTGAAGCAGGGGATCGGAGAGTTCTTCAAGAATACCGCGGTCGAGTTCTATTTCCTTGCCCGTGATGCTGAATACGACCTCCTTGCCGCTTTTTTTCGCAAGGTCGCGAACAGCCCGAGGCAGCCTGTCCCCAATGGAGGCAAAGGGCATCAGTCGTACCTTCAGCACCTCGTCGTGGAGTCCCCGAAGGAGTCGGGAAAGTTCGGCAATCGACGTGTCGAGAAGAGGGGAGCCGAGTTCGCGGGCGATGTTCGACATTCTGTTCTTGTTGGTTATCAGCTCCCCGGTAAGATTGATCAGGTTGTCGAGCACACCGGTCCTGACCCGGACGGTCTGCTGGGATTCAGGCTGTTCCCGCAGAACGGAGCGACCGGTGTCATCCCCTCCCGCTTCTTCGCCGTTTTCCCCCCTCCGGGTATCAGCGGGAGGCACTTCTTTCTCCGGTGGTTCCCCGGCAAGGGTGTCGATCTTCGGTTCGGGCGCATACGCGGCAAGCCTCCGTTTCAGGTCGGCGATATCCCCGGCTCCCGTGCCGCCGGCTTCCACGTCCCGCACCAGCGCAATCAGGAGATCCGTCCCTTCCAGGAGCAGATCAGCGGCGCAGGAGTCGAAGACCCACACGCCGTCACGGACCTTGTGCATGAGGTCTTCCATGGCATGGGCGAGGTCCGCGATGTCATGGTATTCCATGGAAGCGCCCATTCCTTTGAGGGAATGGGCCATCCTGAACAGCGTGTTGATAGTTTCAGGATCGCCCGGGTCTTTCTCCAGGGCCACGACGGCTTCACCCATGCCGTTCAGGTGTTCCTTGGCTTCGGAGACAAACAGATCCTTATACTGGGACATGTCCATCACGGGTCCTCTTGTGTCTGACCGCCGGAGCGGAAGGGTTCCGTCGGACCGCGCAGAAACTCGTCTTCGAGCCTGGTCACCAGCCGTTCAAGGTCCAGGAGTCGAATGGCTTCCTCATTGAACGGAATCGTCCGCTCCGTCTTTTCATTGCCGTTGCCCGCCTTCTCAGCCGATGGGGCCGCATGAATAATCCGTTCCACCCGATCAATGCGCAGCGCCAGGGTTCCTATGCGGTGATCGAGAAGCAGCAGGGTTCCGTCGCTTCGCGGAGAATCGCCGTGGAGAAATGCCGCCAGATCCAGAACGGGCGTCGGCGCCCCGTGGGAATTTATGGCGCCGACATAGTGAGCGGGGGCTTTGGGAATGGGAAACGTCCGAAACGTTTCCCTGACCTCCGCGATTTCATCCAGGGGCAGGGCAAGGCGCTCACCGCGAAAGGTTACGATGAGGAAACGGTCGTGCCGTCCGCTCATGGAGCAGGCTCCTCACGAGGGGAAAGCGTGAATCGCTCGACGCCGCGCAGCAGGTCGTCGGACAGGGCGGCCAGTTCGCGGGCGGCCTGCGCCATTTCCTGCATGGCAACGGTCTGTTCCTCGGTCGCGGCGGATACTTCCTCCGTTGCCGCGGCATTGTCTTCCGCCACCCGGGCTATCTCGTCCACGTTCTTCACCATCCGGCCCGCGCCTTCGGTCTGCATGGCCGCCAGGTCGGCGATGCTGTTCGCCTTGCGCTCGGTTTCCATGACCGTATCCATGATCTCCTTGAACGAGACGGCGGTGATATCGATACTCTTCTTGCCGTCCCCGATGTTTTTCGAGATCTCCAGAATCGTGTCCTGGACCCGATGGCTTTCCTCCCGTATCCCGCTGATCAACTCTATGATGTCGTCGGCCGATCGTCCCGCTCCTTCCGAGAGCTTGCGGACCTCATCCGCCACCACGGCAAAGCCTTTTCCGTATTCTCCGGCGCGGGCCGCTTCGATGGAAGCGTTCAAGGCGAGCATGTTGGTCTGGCGTGCTATGTCGGCGATGAAATCCGCTATCTTTCCAACCCGCTGCAGTTTTGCGTTGAACTCCATGAACTGCCGGCTGCTCTGCTCCACCCGGTCGAAGAAAAACCGCATCCGTTCCAGGACGTCGTTTGCCTGCTCTCCTCCCCGACGGGCGGTAGCACTCGTATCGCGGGCGGTACCCGCCGCTTCCCGTGCCCTTTTCGCCACCAGTTCGATGGAGATCGCCATCTCGTGGATCACCTTTGAACTTCCGGCAACCATCTCCGCCTGTTTTTCAGCCCCGCGGGAGATGGACTCGACGGTCAGCGCCACCTCCTCGGTTGCCCCGTTTATCTCAAGGGCTGAAGAAGAAAGGGTCTTCGCCGATTCGGAAACCTTTTCCGCGATTTCCCGTATGCTCTTCACCACATCCCTCAGGTTGTCCGTCATGCGCTGGATTGAGCCGGCCATGTCGACGGTTTCGTCGGGAAAGAGCGTGTGGCGGAGAACCGTGTCTTTCGTCAGGTCTCCCTTGCTGATGGCCTCGGCTGATTCGTTCAGCATGGATATGTTTCTGGTAAAGGTCTTGGAGAAAATCCAGCCCAGTATCAGGCCGATGGTGAGCGCGACGACATAGCTCAGGACGTTGGAGGCCTCCGGGGAATAGCCGACCAGTTGCACGATTTTCGGGGAAAAAGCAACCACGGCCACGACCACGACAAACCCGAGGATGAACTTGTATCCGATGGATATACGCATGAATTTCTCCTTTTCGCGGCGAACCGTCCGTCCTGTACGGCTCAGTGGTCTCCTGAATCAACGTTTACGGTAAATGCGCTCGACCGGAAACTCGGCCCGGAACAGTCCGCGGGATCTTTCCGCCAGGGACTCCGTCTTTCCCAGTACCAGAAATCCTCCGGAGTGAAGCGAGTCCGCGAATCCGCGAAGTATGTCTTCCTGGTGATCGCGCTCGAAGTAGATGAGTACGTTACGGCAGAGGATAAGGTCATACTCCCGGGCCCCGGCGGAATGAACCAGGTCATCATGATGAAACTCCACCATCTCGCGGATTTCGGGAAGGAGGTGATAGCGCCCCTCCCGTTTCCTGAAATAGCGATTCCTTATGGTTTCCGGCGTTTCTTCCAGGCTCTCCGGAAAGTAGACGCCCTGTCGTGCGTTATTCAGGACCTGGGAATCGATATCCGACGCGCTGATGAAAACCGTGAAACGGGACAGTTCGTCGTGAAAAAAATGACGCAGGATGAGCGCCAGTGTATACGGTTCTTCGCCGCACGCGCACCCCACACTCCTGATGTTCAGGGATTCCCTCCCTTGCCTGTGGCCGAGGGAAAAAAGCGATGGGAGAACCGCATCCCGAATCTTCTGAAACGTGTCCGGGTTCCGGAAGAACTTGCTCACGTGGATGGTGAGCGTTCTCATCAACTGTACCGGCTCCGATGTGTCCCGGAGGAGTAAATCGGCGTATTCCTCGGCTGTCGCGCAGCCGACGGCCCGGATCCTGACGGCAAGCCGACGTCTGATGCAGGCATCCTTGTAACAGGAGAGGCGAACGCCGGTCAGGGTTTTCAGGATACGGCGGATCCTCTCGAACTCCGGCTCCGCGATGTCACGAAAGTCGTCTCGGTTTTTCGTTATGCCGGTGGCGACTTTTTTCATAAAAGGATTAAAACGTGCAAATAATTCAGCACTTTCTGAGAAATGCGGGCGAAATTCCCCCGCCCCTTGCGGGAGGGGGGTAGGGGGTGGGGGTGTTTGCCATGCCGGAATCAGTTGGCGGCTTCACCCACCCCTCAGTCCCCTCCCGTCAAGGGAGGGGAAGGGAAGCAATGTATTGCGCCCTGTCAGGAAAAGTGATCATAGCCCATCTTCCCGAAAGGAATCTCCTCGCCGTC
>CALABV010000249.1 GCA_937886325.1 uncultured Geobacter sp. | reverse complement strand
CAAAGCGCCCGTGGAGCAAGAGAATGAACGAGATGGAAGACCGCTGGTTATCAATTACCGAGATTTGCAAGTACCTCGGGGTCAGCAACGACACCGTATACAAGTGGATCGACAAGCATGGTATGCCCGCCCATCGCATGGGTTGTCTTTGGAAGTTCAAGAAGGACGAAGTCGACGAGTGGGTCAAGGCTGGCGGCGCGGCAGCAGAAGAGAAGAAACAGGAATCAGGAGATAATAAAAAGTGAACAAAGAGAAAATAACTTTATCCCAGCTTGAATCCTTCCTACTGAAAGCTGCCGATATTCTACGTGGTAAAATGGATGCTTCCGAGTTCAAGGAATTCATCTTCGGCATGCTTTTCCTGAAACGGCTCTCGGATGAATTTGATCGAAAGCGGCACCAACTGCGCCACGAAACCTTCGCACATTTGAAAGATCAGCCCGACCTGGTCGATGAGCTCCTTGAGGATAAAACATCCTACGGCGAGACCTTTTACGTGCCCAAACGTGCCCGCTGGCACGAAACATGGGTGGATGAGGACGGTAACACCGTCCCCGCTTTGAAAGATTTAAAGCACGACATTGGCAATATGCTCAATAAAGCCATTGCCGCCATTGAGGACGAGAATGATTCCCTAGCCGGAGTGCTCAAGAACAATATCAATTTCAATGAAATCAAGGGAAAAACCAAGATTCCCGATCAGAAATGGAAAGACCTCCTCGACCATTTCAATCAGCCCAATTTTGTCCTAGTAAACGACAACTTTGAGTTCCCTGATCTTCTCGGGGCAGCGTATGAATACCTGATTAAATATTTTGCCGACAGTGCAGGCAAGAAAGGTGGCGAATTCTATACCCCCGCCGAAGTAGTCCGCCTGCTGGTGCAGCTCGTCAAGCCACAGGCAGGCAATACCATTTATGACCCTACGGTCGGCTCAGGCGGTTTTCTGATTCAGGCACATCAATATGTCGAAGAACAGGGTCAGGACCCCAACGACCTGGCTCTTTATGGACAGGATTCCAACGGCACAGTCTGGTCCATCTGTAACATGAATATGATCCTCCATAACATCAGCCGTTTTACCATTGAAAACGGAGATACTCTGGAGGACCCGCAAATTCTCGATAATGGCCAGATTCGCAAATTCGACCGGGTGCTGGCCAATCCTCCTTTTTCACAGAATTACAACCGAGCCAGCGTTAAATTTACCCATCGTTTTCGGGAGTGGTGTCCCGAGACCGGTAAAAAAGCCGACCTCATGTTCGTCCAGCACATGCTGGCCAGCCTCAAGGGCAATGGCCATATGGCCACCATCATGCCCCATGGCGTGCTGTTTCGTGGCGGCAAGGAAAAGCTTATCCGGGAACTTTTCATCAACGATGACGTCATCGAGGCCATCATCAGCCTGCCGCAAGGCCTGTTTTACGGCACCGGCATCCCCGCCTGTGTGCTGGTCTGTAATAAGAACAAGCCGGATCATCTGCGCAACAAGGTGTTGTTCATCAACGCAGACCGTGAATTTGCCGAGGGTAAGAACCAAAACAAGCTGCGCCCGGAAGATATCGAGAAAATCGACACCATTTTCACCCTGAAACAGGAACTCCCAAAATACAGCCGTCTGGTCGACACCTCCGAAATCGTCGATAAACACGATTACAACCTGAACATTCGCCGTTATGTCGACAACACCCCGGAACCGGAGCCCGAAGATGTACAAGCCCATCTCATCGGCGGCATTCCGGAAGATGAAGTAACGGCGCGACATGAGGACTTTGCCCGTTTTGGCCTGGCTGCTGAAACCCTCTTTCAAGCGGAACGTCCAAAGTACCTCGCCTTTAAGGAGACCGTTCAGGAAAAGACGGATATCAAAAAACTTATCGAAGCCGATTCGGCCGTTGTCCAGACTCTTACCACTCACGCGCAAGCCCTTGAGGATTGGTGGCAGGTGGCGCAGAACGATTTTGCCCGACTTGAGCGGGCCAATAACGGCAATGGCAACGGAAAAAAAATGCCAGATGTACGCCTTGAGCTGCTGACAACGCTCAAGGACAAGATGATACCCCTTAGCGTACTGGACGAATTCAAGAGCGCGGGGGTGTTTGTGAACTGGTGGCAACAGATCCGCTACGACTTGAAAACCATCGTTTCCATCGGCTGGCATCACACCCTGATTCCCGATGAATATCTGATTGCGGAATTTTTTCAAACCGAGGCCGACGCTATTGATTCCTTGGAAAACAAAATCAGCGAACTACAAAGCGAGCTGGCCGAGGCTGTCGAAACTGCCCAGGAGACGGCTGCCTACGAGCCGGACGAAGACGAGAAGGTCACTGCCGCCGTTATCAAAAAGGCATTGAAAGCACTCATCGATGATTTGAAGGACACACCCGGGGCCTCTGCCAGGCGGGAACTGGATGAGCTGAAAAAACTGGATGCCGCCATCAAGAAGATCGAGAAAAAAATCAAGGACGCCAAGGACGCACTGAAAGAGAAAACCACCGAACTGGAACTGAAGCTCGAATTGAAACGTTTGGGCGCTGAAGGGTTCACGGATGAAAACCGGGAACTGATCCGGCAGGTTGATAAGCAAATAGCCGAACTCGATGCAGACAATAAGACGGATAAGAAGAAAATCACCGCCCTGCAAAAAGACAAAGCAGCTTTGAAGGCGCGCATTGCCCGAACCGATGCTCTGCTGGCGGAAATTGGAGGCCAACTGACTGTCGAAGAAGCTAAGCGACTCATTCTGAAGAAACTTTACGACATTGCCGGTCGAGAGCTGGAACGGTATCTCAACACTGAAATGCGGGTGCTGATTCAGCTAGTTGAAAATCTTTGGAATAAATACGCGATTAGTAGCCAGAAGCTTGAACAGCGAAGGGGAAAGACGCTTGAAGAGCTGAATGGTTTCCTAAGAACGCTAGGGTATTTCGGAGGCCAAGCATGAATTGGCAGCATTCAGATATTGCCTCTGCAGTATCGGTATTGGAGAGCGGTTCACGGCCCAAGGGTGGCGCAACAGTCGAAAGCGGTGAAATTCCAAGCTTGGGGGGTGAAAATATACTTAAGCACGGAGGGGTAACGCTTGAAGAAGTCAAGCGAGTGCCAAGGAAGTTCTTTGAACGCATGACCAAAGGCCACTTAAAAAATGCTGACGTTCTCATAAACAAGGACGGTGCGCAGACTGGTAAGGTCGGTTTTTACAAGAACAATAATGGCGCAGAAGCTTGCATTAATGAACACTTATTCCTGATTCGTGGCGACACTAAAAAAATCACTCAATCGTACCTCTATTACTCTCTCCTGTCGCAGGCCTGCCAAAATCAAATTGAGGCCCAGATTTCGGGATCAGCGCAACCGGGTCTTAAGAGTGATTTTCTAAAAGGGGTATTTGCACGGATACCTGAAGCGTTACCCGAGCAATCAAAAATCACCGAGGTCCTTTCCAAGGTGGACCAAGCGATTGAGCAGACTGAATACTTGATTGCCAAGCAGCAGCGCATAAAGACGGGCCTTATGCAGGATCTTCTTACCCGGGGTATCGATGAACACGGCAATCTCCGTTCCGAAGAAACCCATGAGTTCAAAGACTCACCAATGGGAAGGATTCCTGTAGAGTGGGAAATTAAACGCCTTGAAGAAATGGCTGAAAAAATAGTTGATGGCGTTCACCATACTCCGACCTATGTCGACCATGGCATGCCCTTCCTTGTTATTACAGATCTTACTGCCGGGCCTGGAATTAGCTTTGAGAACACTCGGTATATTACAGCTGCAGATCATAGAACATTTTCGGCTCGTGCTAATCCGGCTGCGGGTGATGTTTTGGTCACTAAAGATGGCACTTTGGGTGTGGCAAGAGTTGTAAAAAGTGAATATCCGGAATTTAGCATTTTCGTTTCGCTAGCGATGATACGACCACGAAAGGATTATTGTCTCCCTGAGCTGATATGTTTTTTCTTTGATAGTGGAGAGTTTCTTATTCAGTTAGGAGCACTGTCAGCAGGAACAGGCCTTTCACATATTCACCTTGAACACTTTCGCAAATTCCAGTTGAGGCGACCCCCATTGGAAGAGCAGAAAATCATTATTGACATTATCAAACAACAAGAACTTAGTCTGACAGACTGTCACAATGATTTAATTAAATTGAAGCGGCTAAAAAACGCCATGATGCAAGATCTGCTCACCGGCAAGAAGCGCGTGACACCCTTAATGGAAAACATGGAGGTCTGCTCATGAGCACAAAGAAGACCGCGAACCATCTCAAGCTAGATGAGCGCAACCATGTGGAAAAGCCGCTGCTCGATCAGCTATCCGGCCTTGGTTGGGAAATTATCGACCTGACGGATGAGAAGCAGACTCCGGCCCATACCTTCCGCGACAATTTCACCGAGGTGGTCATGCCGAAGGTCCTGCGGGAGCAGGTCAAGGTGATCAACCCCTGGCTGGAGGATGACCAGGTTGAAGAGGTCGCCAAGCAGTTGACGGCAAGTTTTCCAGGAACGGGGCTTATAGAGAACAATCAATACGCACTCCATCTGCTGCTAGAAAACACCAGCGTCAGCGAAAACCGCAAGACGGGAGAGCAAAGCCCGACGGTGCGGTTTATCGATTTTGATAAGGACCCATCGAAGAACAACCGGTTTATCGCGGTTTGTCAGTTCAAGGTCCGCATTCTTGGCACCGAGCATCATATCATCCCGGACATCGTTCTGTTTGTAAACGGCTTGCCGGTGGTGCTGATCGAGTGCAAATCCCCCAAGGTCAAAGATGCCATCCCCGAAGCCATCGACCAGATGTTGCGTTACAGCGAGCAGCGCGGGGCCAAAGGTGAAGGCAGTGCGCCGCTTTTCTATTTCAATCAGATCGTCATTGCCACTTGCCGCCAGGAAGCCAAGTTCGGGACGATCACCACCCACAGTGAAAAACATTTTTACCGTTGGTCCGATCCCTACCCACGCACATTGAATGACCTCGACCACGGCTCGGGCAGTCCCAACGATCAGCAGCGCCTGGTGGCGGGCATGATGGACAAGGGCAATCTCCTCGACCTGATTCGCACCTTCACCCTGTTCTCCACCAATGACAAGGGGCAGACGATCAAGATTGTCGGCCGTTACCAGCAGTTCAGGGCGGTGAAACTGGCAGTTCAGCGCCTGCTCCAGGGGAAAAGCCCACGCGAACGCAGCGGCATTATCTGGCACACCCAGGGGTCGGGCAAGTCGCTCACCATGATGTTCATGGTGCGTGAGATGTACCGGCATGCGGCATTGTCCAACTGGAAGGTCGTGTTTGTGACCGACCGGACCCAACTGGAAGGCCAGCTCAATGAAACCAGTCGCAGTATAGGCTTTACGGTCAAGGTGGCGAACAGCATCAGGAAACTCAAGGAGCTGCTCAGCGCCGACACCTCGGATCTGGTGATGGCCATGATCCATAAGTTCCGCGAGGCGGACCTGACCGAAACCTTCCCGCAACTCAATGACAGCCCCAATATCCTGGTCATGACGGACGAGGCCCACCGTTCACAGTACAAGATGCTGGGCGCGAACCTGGACAAAGGCATCCCAAACGCCGCGAAAATCGGCTACACCGGCACTCCCATCGACAAGACTGAACGGGTCTTTGGCGACTACATCGACAAATACACCATGCGTCAAGCCATCGACGATGGGGTGACACTGGAGATCGTTTACGAAGGCCGCACCCATAACGCAGAAGTGCCCGATCAGGCGGGCATGGACCAGGCGTTTGCGGATATATTCAGCGATTACAATCTGCAAGAACGCCTTGAAATACTCGGTTATGGGTCGCGAGACGCCTATCTTGAGGCTGAATCAACCATAGAAGCCAAGGCGAAGGACATGGTGGACCACTACCTTACCCATGTGTTCCCCAATGGCTACAAGGCTCAGGTTGTGGCGACTTCAAGGGAAGCGGCGGTTCGGTACAAGAAATATATAGATGCCGCTTTAAAGGCGAAGATAGAGGATCTGCAAAAGGCTAACCCGGGCGGTCTGGACATTGAACAGCTTAAGAGGATGCAATCGGATGTCATCATTTCCGGTGGACATAACGATCTACCACATTTGAAAGAGTATTCCGATAGTTCTAAACATGAGCGCAGTATCAAAAGTTTCAAACTGAGCTTTGGCGGCAAGGACGAAGGGGTGACCGGCGACATGGGCATCCTCATCGTCAACAACATGCTCATTACCGGCTTTGACGCGCCAGTAGAACAGGTCATGTACCTGGACAAGGTTATTACCGATCACAATCTTCTTCAGGCCATTGCCCGCGTAAACCGTGTTGGCGGTGACACAAAAGACAAGGGCTTTGTTGTTGACTATGTCGGTGTGGGTCATCACCTGAAGAAAGCAATCGATGCCTATGACGAGCGGGAACAAAAAGAAATCATCGATACGCTGAGCTTCCCGGAAGAAGAGCTCCGCGACCTCCAAAACAGCCATGCTGAAATTATGGACCTGCTTCTAAAACATGGCCTGACGGACCTCACGGACCATGATGCGTTCTTTGATGTTTTTTATGACGAAGATTTGCGTTTTGATTATATGCAGGCCTTCAAGAACTTCACGAAATGCATGAATCTGGTCTTTCCTGCCCGGCAAGCGTTGGATTTTATGAGCGACTATAATGCTCTTGCGGAAATCAATGTTCTGGCCGGGAAGCATTTGCGCGACGAACGCTTAAGCATGAAAGGCATACCTCCAAAGCTTCGTGCGATTACCGACCAATATCTGGAATCGAAAAATATCGATCAAAAAATTGAGCCGATTTCTATTCTTGATGAAGACTTTGAAAAAAATGTCGGTAAGCGTAACCGCACCAAAACCAAGGCTGCGGAAGTGGAACACGCTATTCGCCATCACTTGGATGTTGAGCTGGATGACGATCCGGATTTACAGGCCTCCTTCGCCGAGGCACTGGCGCAGATATTCCAGGATTTTCGAGATAATTGGAAAAAAATTTATGAAGAGCTGGAAAAATTGCGAGAGCGCATCAAGAGCGCCAGCAAGGAGCCGACCTATGGCCTCCACCGTAAGAAACAGATGCCGTTTTTCCGGAGTTTCAAACGTGAAGTTTTTGGCGAAAAGGCACTGGATGAGGATGAAATTTCCGTTCTCGTCGATCTCACCCAGCAGGTTTTCCTAGTTGTTGAAAGGGAACTGAAGCTTGCCGGTTTCTGGGAGAGCATTCCTGCTCGCAACAAGCTCAAGGCCGATATCCAAGCGACACTTTTGCAGCCTGCCTATACAAAGCTGCCGAACTTACTTCAAAATCGCGCTCAGATCATCAGCCGGGTGATGGAAATAGCAGAAAAGAATAATGATGTGATTCTTTACGCGGAGTAAACATGGAGCTGGTCTATACCATCAAGCGGTCGCCTAACCGTAAAAAGCTGACGATTACCGTCGAACGGGATCGCAGTGTGGTTGTCCATGCGCCGGAATCCACTTCCGAGGAGAAGATTCAGGCTATCATCGAATCAAAACGGAAGTGGATTTATGAAAAGACCAAACATGCGCAAAAATACGCATTACCTCATCCGCCGGGCAAAGAGCTGGTCAACGGCGAATCCGCACTCTACCTGGGCCGTCAATATCAGATCGAAGTAGTCCAAAACAACTCGGAAGAGATTCGTTTCGAGCAACGTTTCCTGATCCCGGCGAGGCTTTCTGCTGAGCGCAAGCAGGTCCTGCGAAATTGGTACATGGACAAGGCCAGGGAAAAAATCCTGCCCCGGACCAAAAAGTTTGCCAATGATCTCGGAGTGGCATTCACCAATGCCAAGATCGTTGATAATCGCTATCGCTGGGGTTCCTGCACGATCAAGGACAACATAAATTTCAACTGGCGACTCATTAAGGCACCGATGTATGTCGTGGATTACGTGATCATCCACGAACTGACTCACCTATTGGAAGCGAACCACACACCTCGGTTTTGGAATATCGTTCGAGCGCAGTCCTCGAAAATGGACAAGGCAAAGCAATGGCTACTCGAAAATGGCCAGATCCTTGAGGAGGATATCTGAATGTCCGTGAAGGCTGCCGCCACTGAGGTGCTGAAAAAGGCAAAAACCCCGCTGCACGCTAAAGCAATTGCTGAGCAGATCATCGCTGCTGGGCTCTGGACCTCTGATGGCAAGACGCCTGAAGCCACCGTGAGCGCCAGTCTGTATTCGGACATCAAGAAAAATGGTGACAAATCGACCTTTGTAAAGGTTGGCCCTCAGACCTTCGCGCTTCGGGATTCCACTAAAATATCGAGCGGCGCTGCGCCGATTCCTGCGGCCGTCGAAGAAGCCCCAAAACATCATCCGAACGCGGGTTTCTCCTT
>CALABV010000248.1 GCA_937886325.1 uncultured Geobacter sp. | reverse complement strand
AGCCGTGTTGAAGATGACGAGGTTGCCGGCCTCATAGTTAACCGCCAGCCGCTTGTCGATCCCCTGGAGGTTCACTGGCTCGCGGGTGGTGACCGTCACATCCTCCTTTCCGATCTGCCCCGCCTCTTTCTGCCCTTCTCGGATCGTTTCCAGAAGGTCGTGTCGGTCGGCATTGATGATGGTCATGGCAAGGGGACTTTTGCCTTGGGCCACAGCCTGTACGTATTTCTCCGCCGCTGCTGCAAGGCGTTCCTGCCGGTCGGCCAGCTCGGTGATCTTTCCTTCACGGCCAAGGAGTGCAAAGGCGGTTTCCAGTTCATGCTTCTTGAGGGCTTGAGCAATCTCTTTCGTCCAATCCGTCTTCTGCCGCAGCACCTCGTCCATGACCGCCGTATTGACCATATCGAGCCGCTGCAGCTCGGCCATCATCTTCCCGGCGGAGATGGCGGCGATCTGCTTAGTGTCCCCCACCAGGATGATCTGAGCATTGGCCTGTTCAGCCTTTTCGAGGAGCCCGTACAGGTGACGGGAACCGAGCATGGACGCCTCGTCCACCACCCAGATCTCCCTGGTTCCAGCGGTTCCCTGTTCAGGCTGTTGCAGGAGGAAACTGTCGATGGTCCAGCTTCTGATCCCGCTCGTCGCCTCAAGCATGGCAGCGGCCTTCCCCTGGTAGCCAAGGCCGATGACCTTCACGTCATCCCGTTCCCTGACGGCCATGTTGACGGCCTCAAACAGGGTAGATTTCCCCGAACCGGCATCGCCTGCAATGATGGCCATTCGGCCCTCGGTGGTCAGGGCCATGACGATGGCGCTTTTCTGTCCGGCCGTTACGCTGAACCCCTTCACGGCTTCGTAGTTCTGCACGGCCTGTGATGCCTGGTCCGTGGGAAAGAGAGGGGCGAATGCCCTCCCTTCCCGCGCCGATTGTTCGACGATCCGCGTTTCGATGCGATCCATTTCCGGGGTCGTGAATACATGGTTGCCATACTGGATAATCTCCCCCGCCTTCAGCGCCTCGGACCAGGCCTTTTCGAGTTCCGGCCTTGTGCGGTCGCCGACGGAGAGCTTGACCGCGTCGTCAAGGGCCTTCTCCCGGCTGAAAACGCTTTCCCTCTCCGTTACGACAGCCACGGCAAGTGAAACATAGTTGCGCGCGCTCAACGTCTCTGTTGCCGATTCGTAGAGTCCCCTGCCGGTCTCTTTGAGTTGGGCCATGTATGCTCTGGCATCGATACCGATGGCCCCGAGCTGTTCCGTATGGCGTCGGACAAGGCCAGCCTCGGTCAGCTCGCTATTCTTTTCGGACTTGGTTTGTAACTTGACAAGGGATTCGATGGCCTGTTCCGGCAGGTGCGGCAGCCGCTGAGCGAGGTCGGCCCTGAGCTGGTCAGCCCCCATGATCGCCTCATGCCGCTTGGAGAAGAGGTCGTTCACCTCCTGCCGGAATCCGGCCAGTTCGGGGATCACCTGCCCGGCGGTTCCCTTGTGCAGTTCGATGCCGTAACCTAGGGATTTCGCCTCAGCTGCAAGGAAGGAATAGAAGGTCTGGGTGATGGCGGACTGGTGTTGGAAGATGGGCCTGTTTTCCAGGGCGGAAAAGCTTCCGTCGGGACGGATCACCATATTTTCTATGACCAGGTGACCATGCAGGTGTGCATCTTCTGCCCTGCTGGTGCCGTGCATGAACAGGGCTGCGATCATCTCCCCCTGGACCATCTCCGTTTCCCCACCAACGGTCTGGCGACCGTTGACATGATTGGCCTCTACGTATTCCGCCGTCTTGATCGCCGCATTCTGAACCGCTTCGCGCAGGGATGAATCGAACAGCGCCGCGACTGAAAACGATTTCGGCACGCTCAGGGGGATGTCGGTGGCGGCATTCTTGTGGTGCGCCTGTTCTCCAGTCTCCTTCCCTACCAGACGGTTTTCGCCGGACGGGTCACGACCGTAAAGCAAGTGATGAAAGGCCTCCAGATCAACCCTCCCTTGAAGCCCTATGGCTGAGGCACCGCTGCCTACCCACACGGCGTTACCGCCGGGTTCGCCTGCGCGGGAAAAGATGGGGTCACGTTCGTAATAATATGCCGCGGCCTTGATGGCGTTTACCTTCATCGGTTTCATTATTTTTTTGAAAACAACACACACAACGCGATTGTGATCGCATATATTGTTGCGAAGTGTGGCAAATAGTTTTTCGTTTGTGTCCAGGCCCTTGACAACAACGTCGGATCGTTCCGGTATACTTCTATGACCGAAGGCAGTTCGACGATCACAAGTATGATGCTTAGGAGAATTGCTGTCGCTGTAGTCGCCATGTCGAACCAGAACCGCAGGCAGGATCGATTCTCCAACCCCAGTATCTTGCGGAGCTCCTGAGCCCTTACGACATCTTGTTGTCGCGCATCCTCTTCCTTACGCCATTTTTCCCAATCCATACTCGTTCCTCCCATCACCGAAGCATAGCATCGCATAACGAGAGCTCGTTTTGCAAGACATTTGTTGCATTACATAAAAACTTGTGGTATTAAATCGAGCATGAACATTCATTCTCGAATTAAGATATTGCGACTACTATGCGGAATGACTCAGGAAGAACTGGCCTCTAAGGCTGGAGTGCCACGACCATCACTAGGGAATTACGAACAGGGCACCTATGTCCCCCGTGACAAAAGCCTGGAGCGTTTGGCAACAATATTAGACGTCGAGCCCGGATATTTACGGTACGGCTCGCCAGTTATATTTTCACAGGTGTGGTTGCCCGCTATCCCTGTCAACGTCAGGCGAAAACGAGAAACGATTGAAGACATAATTAATCTATTACCGGAATTTGTCCTTGAGAACCATTTCACTGGCCTAGTTACGGGAACCCTTTCAGATGGTAACCGTACACTCCTCTTTGGACGGCAAAAGAATTTTGACTGTCTTCTGCTAACGAGCGCCGAATTTGCAGATAGGATAACGGCTACCGTTCATGGATTGGAGAACCATACAATAGAAGATAATCCTTTCGGCACATTGGATTCTTTTGATGAAAATTGTTTGATGTTTATATATTCAGAAATTGAAGCATTCGGATTTAAACTGGATATCTCACCAATGCGCCAAACTCTGACACGACTTGCGGCAAGAAAAACCAGAACTGTTTCCAATTTGGATGCCGTTGCCCTAGAATATGCTGCAAAAAATAAAAAAATTATAAGGGACAGATTGATAAGGGTTGCTGATACGATTTGTCATGAACTTTTAGGAAGAACTTCTCTGGAGCAGTTTGTCTCAGAACAAAAAGATAATCACTACATGCCCACTCTTGACGTATCATCCTATTCAGATCCTGTTTCAAAGACATTTTGCATCATTCTTAAGGCAGCCTATGATGTCTTAGCAAGCGAGGAAAAAATCAATCGTTCTTATCCTACTAATCCATAACCGAAACTCAGCTAACACTGGAGAACGAGATGTCCACCCGCTTCTTTACCAATGCAGGCGATAACACTCTACTCAACAAGTTCAAGGGAATTTTTGAGCACAATAAAGACATTGAATTCTTTGATGCCCTTGTAGGGTATCTGCGGGCATCCGGCTACTTTTCGATCCGCCCGTTCCTTCAGCATGTCCCCAACATCCGCATTCTTGTTGGAATCAATGTCGATACAATCATCTCCGACTACCATAGGCAGGGTCTGCTGTTTCATCCAGATACGGATCGGGCGGTGGAAGAGTTCCGGAAGGCATTACGAGACGATATTCAGGACGCACGCTACACCAAAGAGGTGGAAGATGGGATTGTCCAGTTTGTTGAAGATGTGGTGACAAAAAAGCTGGAAATACGTGCCCATCCGTCAAAGCGACTTCACGCCAAAATCTATATTTTCAGGCCGACCGGCTTCAACGAGCATAAGGCCGGCGCTGTTATTACCGGCTCGTCAAACCTTACCGATGCCGGACTAGGTACCAGGGAAACTCAGAGGAACTATGAGTTCAATGTCCTGCTCAACTCATTCGAAGATGTACAGTTTGCCACCCAGGAATTTGAGAATCTATGGAAGGAAGGGGTTTCCATTCTTCCTAAAGACGTTTCAAAGGTTAAGGATGATTCCTATTTGCGCGCCGATTTGACGCCATTTGAACTCTACATCAAGTTTCTAGTGGAGTATTTTGGCTCTGCAATCGAGTTTGATCCGAATGCCATCACCGATCTTCCTGAAGGCTTTCTGCGCCTGTCCTACCAGGTTGATGCCGTAAAGCTGGGGTTCGACTTACTCCAGAAACATAATGGGTTCTTCCTCGCTGATGTAGTCGGTCTCGGGAAGACCATTATCGCCACGTTGATCGCGAAAAAGTTTTTTTTCCACAACGGCTTTCCCGAGCATCGGTCCCATACACTCATTATTGTCCCACCAACGCTCAAGGATTCATGGGAAAAAACCTTGGAGAAGTTTAGGTTGGACAACTATAAACTGATATCCAACGGCAGTCTGCATAAGCTAACACACCCTGAAAAATACGACCTTGTTATCATTGATGAGGCTCACAAGTTCCGCAACGACACCGCCGAGGCATATGATCAACTCCAGAGAATCTGCAAGACACCGACAAAGCATCGCCTAAAGGATGGCGGGCTGGCGAGGAAAAAGGTGATTCTCGTTTCAGCAACCCCGCTCAATAATCGCCCCGCTGACATCCGCAACCTGATTCTTCTTTTTCAGGACGGCAAAGACTCAACCTTGGAAGTCGGCAACCTTCAGCGTTTTTTCTATAGCCGGATCAAAGAGTACGAAAATGCACTCCGAAATCTCGACGCCAGAGCTGCCCGCCGTGAGGTCAAGCGTATTTACGAACTGATCCGGGAGAAGATCGTGACGCATCTCACTGTCCGACGTACAAGGACCGACCTCATGGAGCATAGCGACTACAAAAAAGACCTGGATGACCAAGGGATTATTTTCCCAAAAGTAGAGAAGCCTCACAAGATCCTTTACCAGCTCGAGCCTGATTTGGAGCGCCTCTATGACCACACTATCAAAGTACTGTCAAATGATTTGGTATACAACCGCTATCGCGCCATCGGCTTTTTAAAGCCCGAGAAAAAGGGGAAATACCAGAACGCAGACCGGATTTCTTCACAGCTGGCCAATATAATGAAGACCCTGTTGGTGAAAAGGCTCGATAGCAGCTTTCACGCATTCAGAGAGTCGCTGCTCCGGTTCAAGAATGCCACCGGTGCAATGCTCGGCATGTTTGAGAAAGGGACCATCTACATAGCGCCAAACCTCGATGTCTCGACATATATCCTGGAAGGACGCGAGGACGAACTCATCGCCAAGATTGCCGAGAAACAGGCGACCGACCCAACCATAGAGATCTGCACTCCGGATGACTTTCGCGATGATTTCCTGGAAGGTCTCCGCAGGGATTACGAGATCCTCGACGCCCTCTGCAAGCAGTGGTTCAAGGTAAAAAACGACCCGAAATTCGATGAGTTTCTGCTCTATCTCAGGACGGAATTTTTTGACCGCAACATCAACCACGGTGGCAAGCTGGTTCTGTTTTCCGAGGCAAAGGAGACCACCGATTACCTGAAGAAGGAGCTTGGCAAAAACGGCTTTGATAAAGTCCTGAGTATCGATTCCCACAACCGCAAGGAACGAATGCCGACCGTCAGGGCCAACTTCGACGCCAATCTTCCCCCCGATCAGCAAGTGAATGATTTCTCGATCCTTATTTCAACCGAGGTATTGGCAGAAGGGGTCAACCTCCACCGTTCAAACGTCATCGTCAATTACGATACGCCGTGGAACGCCACCCGGCTGATGCAGCGGATCGGCCGCGTCAACCGTATCGGTACGACCGCTTCGAAAATCCATATCTATAATTTCTATCCTACCGCCAGGGTTGATAATGACATCGAATTGCAGAAGAAGGCGATTATGAAGCTCCAGGCGTTCCACTCGGCCCTTGGAGAAGACAGCCAGATATATTCCGAGGATGAGGAATTCGAATCATTTGGTTTGTTCGATAAGGACTTTCAGGAAGAAAAGGATGAGAGGCTTTCTCTGCTCATGGAACTCCGCATGTTCAAGAGAGATAATCCCGAAAAATTTCGCCGCATCCGCAACCTGCCCTTGCGTGCCCGTACCGGGAGGAAACTGCCGGATTTGGCCCGGAAGTCCGTCACGTTCATAAGGAACCAGCGACGTGACGCCTTTTACAACCTTGGTCCTGTTGAGGAAATTGAAGAACTGAGCTTTCTGGAGACTGCCCGAATCTTCCGCGCAGCCGTTGATGAACCGCTTCTCCCGCTTCACGAGCGGCATCATGATCATATCAACCTTGCCATTCAGGATTTTGCGGACAAATTGCAGGCCGATGCCGTCCAGCATCGGGTGGTCGATACCTCCCAGGGACCGAATGAGCGAAAGGCTCTCACCTATCTTGATGCCTTCCTCAAATTACCCTTCATCTCCGAGGCGGAAAAAAAGCGGATACTTGCCGCAAAGCATGCCGTAAAGCTCGCCAAGTTCACCCAGCTCCAGCGTGCAGTAAATGACCTGGCGAAAAATCAGAAAAAGATGGCTGTGACTACAGTTGTTCTTCTGGAGAAGCTGATGGAAATCCTCAATCGCTATCCTCTTGATACGGAATTCGATAATGGGGCACATCCATTGGTCATCATCCAAAGTGCCGGTGAATTGCGACCGGAAATCATCATTTCGGAGTCCTTCTCTTCATGATCCTTGACGAACTGAAACGGATACTTCAGCAGCCATACAACTGGACCGCCTGGCAGGCGGTACTGCGGGAGGTATTTCCCAACGTATCCATCCTTGCCCAACCCCACGCCATCGCCTGCGGCCATGAGGATGTGGAATCTTTCCTGGAACTTGGGAACGTCCGATTGCACGACGATAAAATGCTGGCGATTTTTGAAGTCAGATTGAAACCCCGTAAGAGGATACAGCGTAATCGTGTCGAGCTACGCAATCTCGTCGCGGGGAAGATCGACCAGGAGACCAGTCATGGCGTGCTCGTCATCTTCACCGGCCATGACGACGATTACCGCTTTACCTTTGCTGCCAGAGAATCTGAGTTCAACGATGACGGCGAATTTGTCGAACGGCAAACTGCGACCAAACGCTTCACCTATCTCCTTGGTCCTCACGAAACTTGCACCACTGCAGCCAGGCGGTTCATTCAGCTTGCCGACAAGCGGGACCGGGCAAGCCTTGTCGATGTTGTTGACGCCTTCTCGGTCGAGAAGCTTAACAAAGAATTTTTTGACAAATATAAAGACCACTATGCCGCGTTTGTCAGCCATTTGCTGGCCGGCGACCTGCCGCAGCGCGTGTTTGGTATTCCTCTGCTGGCGGATGAAAAAGAGCAGGACAAGGCCAACAAGCCGGTGCGCGACTTCGTCAAGCGCCTGCTGGGGCGGCTGGTTTTCCTGCACTTTCTGCAAAAGAAAGGTTGGCTGGGTTGCCCGGCTGAACGCGCCGATTGGGCTGAAGGCGATCGCAACTTTGTGCAAAACCTTTTCCTGACCTGTCAGAACAAGGAAAGATTCTACTCTACTCGACTGGTACCTCTTTTTTTCGAGGCGCTCAATCGGCCGGATCGCACTAATGACCTGTTTCCAGTCACCGGGTCACGGGTGCCGTACCTGAACGGCGGTCTGTTCGAGTATGAACATGTGCCAAATGGTCACGAATTACTTCAGGTCGATGGCCTCGGCTTTCCGGCCGAGTTGTTCGAAGAGTTGCTAGAGTTCTTTTCGCAG
>CALABV010000247.1 GCA_937886325.1 uncultured Geobacter sp. | reverse complement strand
GGACGGCTCCGCCTGCCGTTTCCGCATCAGGAAAAGCTCGTAAAAAAGAGCTGCATTCCCGTATCGACACGCCGCCCATTCTCTCCTATACTACATCCATGATTCCCATCAAGGACTACAACCCGACCAGACGTTTTCCCATTATCACGGTAATCCTGATTGCCGTCAACGTGCTGGCCTTTATTCAGGACCGACTCACCGGACAGTATCAGCAGATGCTGGTGGAGACGACCCGGGGCGTGGAGCGGGTCAATCATTTCGTGGGCGGTCTCAGCGCCCACTATTCGCTGGTGCCTGCCCACCTGAGCGCGGCTCCCCTGACCTCCTGGGTACAGGTGTTCACCTCCATGTTCCTCCACGGCAACTGGCTCCATATCGCCTCGAACATGCTCTTCCTCTGGATCTTCGGCAATAACATCGAGGACGCCCTCGGTCGGGTGCGGTTCATCGTGTTCTATCTCAGCTGCGGGGTCGCTGCGGCCGCTGCCCAGTACCTGAGCGCGCCCCTGTCGAACATCCCCATGGTCGGCGCCAGCGGCGCGGTGGCCGGCGTGATGGGGGCGTACCTGATACTCTATCCCCATGCCCGGGTCCTCACCCTGCTCCCCATCTTTTTCTTCTTCACCTTCATCGAGGTGCCCGCATTCCTCATCATCGGCTACTGGGCCCTGCTCCAGTTCATCAGCGCAAACTGGATAAATTCGGGAAGCCAATCGCAGGGGGGGATCGCCTATTTCGCCCATATAGGGGGATTCCTGGCCGGAATCGCGCTCCTGTTCCTGTTCGGCGGCCGGGGAATAAAGGATCGCCGGCCCATCCGCTGATCCGGCCGTCCCCTCTTCCCCGCCTCGCCTTTCACTTTTCACTTTTCACTTTTCACTTTTCACTTTTCACTTTTTACTTTTCACCGCATTCGTCATGCGCGATGCGCACACCAGATTCCCCTCGTCGTCACGGATCAGCATTTCCCAGACCTGGGTGGATTTTCCCAGGTGAAGGGGGCGGGCGGTGCCGGTCACATATCCCGAAGAAACGGAACGGATATGGTTGGCATTGATCTCCAATCCCACGCAGTACTGCTCGTTGCGATCAATGACCAGATTTGCGCCGCAACTCCCGAGTGTCTCCGCAAGGGCCACAGACGCGCCGCCGTGCAGAATGCCCATGGGTTGGCAGGTACGCTTGTCGACCGGCATCCGAGCCGTCAGGAAGTCATCTCCGACTTCCATGATTTCGATGCCTAGATGGGAAATAAGCGAGTCTTTCATGATGAAATTAATCTCCTGGGGCGAGTAGTCCCGGAACCATATCCCCATTGCCTTCTCCTTCCATGCTTTCTTTCCGCAAGCGGATGATTGTTCATACAATTACCCAAGGAAAAGATCAATGCGGAAGTTGTTCCCCTCGTGCCGTTGCGGGACCGCTTAAAAAACGTCCATCGCCTGCTGAAAAAGCATCCCATTATCCGGAATCTGTGGTAATAAGAATAACCATCATCCGGAGGAACAGCACCGGCGGGAAAACCACGCCGGATCCTCGGGATGACCTTTACGAGACATTCAGAATCAAGGAATCCAATGAGTTCCGACATACGAAGATTTATCCGCAAAATCCCCAAGGCCGAGCTCCATATCCACCTGGAGGGCTCCCTCGAACCGGAGATGATGTTCGCTATCGCGGAACGGAACGGGGTGGAGCTGCCCTTCCACTCGGTGGCGGAGGTCCGCCGGGCGTACCGCTTCACCAACCTCCAGTCATTCCTCGACATCTACTACGAAGGGATGAGCGTTCTTCTCCATGAACGGGATTTCCACGATATGACCGTGGCCTATCTGGCGCGGGCGCATGCCGACACTGTCCGTCACGCGGAGCTGTTTTTCGACCCCCAGGCCCATACGGACCGGGGGATTCCCCTGGAAACGGTTATCGGCGGCATCCAGTCCGCCCGGGAGGAGATGAAAAACCGGACAGGGATGTCCACCAGGCTGATCCCCTGCTTCCTGCGCCACCTGAGCGCTGATTCGGCCATGGCGAGCCTGGAGGAGATCCTGCGGTTCAGGGACCTGATAACCGGCGTGGGGCTCGATTCATCCGAAGTGGGCAATCCGCCTGAGAAATTCACGGCCGTGTTCGACCGGGCCCGGGCCGAAGGGCTGCGCGTGGTGGCCCATGCCGGGGAAGAGGGGCCGCCGGAGTATATCCGTCAGGCGCTCGACCTTCTCGGCTCGGAGCGGATCGACCACGGAGTGCGCTGCATCGGGGATCCGGAACTGGTGGAACGGCTGAAAAAAGAACAAATCCCCCTCACCGTCTGCCCCCTTTCCAACGTGCGGCTGCGGGTGTTCGAAGACATGGCCGATCATGACCTGAAACAGCTTCTGGACAGGGGACTGCGGATAACGCTGAACTCCGACGACCCGGCCTATTTCGGCGGCTACATCACGGAAAATTACCTGGCCGCCCAGGAAGCGCTGAACCTGGAACGGGACGACATTCTCACCCTGGCGCGCAATTCCTTCCTGGCGGCGTTTCTCACGACGGAGGAAAAGGCCCTGTACCTGGCGGAGCTGGACCGCTTCGTGTCCAGGTTCCCTCACAAACCGCGGGAGGAAAGGTAATGAGGCCAATCCGTCCGACAACCATGCTCCTTCTGTGCGCTTCCCTTCTTCTGGCGGGATGCGTCCATCACGGCCAACGAACGGATACCCTCTACCAGACGTCCACCATCGACGCCCTCATGGAAGGGGTCTACGATGGGACGACATCCTTCGGTGAATTGAGGAAAAACGGTGATTTCGGCATCGGGACCTTCCACGCCCTGGACGGGGAAATGATTGGGCTGGACGGCGCTTTTTACCAGGTGAAGGCGGATGGAACGGTTCTGGACGTGGACGACGACGCGCGCACCCCCTTTTCAGTGGTAAAATTCTTCACTCCTGAGAAGGTTTTCACGATATCCGGCTCGCGGGATCTGGAAGGGCTGATGCGCGAGCTGGACGCCCTGCTCCCCACGCGGAACGCCTTCTACGCCATACGGATCGAGGGCACCTTCCCCCGCATCAAGGCGCGCAGCGTGCCTGCGCAGCGCACGCCGTACCCCGGCCTCGCCGAGGCCGTCAAAAACCAGTCGGTCTTTGAATTCAGCGCTATCCGGGGTACCATCATCGGCATCCGCTCGCCTGATTTCGTGCGGGGTATCAACCTGCCCGGCTACCATTTCCATTTCATTTCCGGGGACCGGAAGGCCGGGGGCCATCTCCTCGACTGCCGCATAGAGAACGCCTCGGTCG
>CALABV010000246.1 GCA_937886325.1 uncultured Geobacter sp. | reverse complement strand
TGCTGCTGCTCACCATTCCCCGGCGTAGAGAGACTGCCTCTGCTGGTAACCGTCACCGCGCCGCCGGCCCCGCCTGAACCTCCTTTCCCGCCGACGCCTTTGGTGGCAGCGCCCAGGCCGGCATAATTGCCGTTACCCCCGGCACTGACAGCCATTACGGCGGAACCCGTCGCCGCGGTGATAGAACTGCTGCTGTCGATGGTTATCGCTCCGCCGTTGCCGCCGGCGCCGCCGGCGCCGCCGGTAGCCTTGTTCAGACCGGTTTTGGCCTCTCCCCCTATGCCGCCATTACCGCCGGTGCTCAGAACGACTATGCCGGAGGCGTCGCCTTGACCCTGGACGGCGCCGGATTTCAAGGTGAGCGTCAGATCTCCGCCGTTTCCGCCGGCGCCTCCGTAACCACCTGTTTCGTCCGTAACACTGCCGGTGCTTTTGCCGCCGTTGCCGCCGTTGCCGCCGATACTGGACAGGAAAAGAGCTTCATATTGTCCATCTCCCGAATTTTTCAGGAGATACGCGCCGCCGTCATAGGTAAGCGTCAGTTTTTTTCCAGCGCCTCCTGTTCCGCCGTTGTTATGATCGCTGTCGTCCTTGCCGTTGCCGGCCGTATAGGACATGAATATCCCGGCACCGGCTGGAAGGGGGGCCGCTATGTCCTGGGTAAGACCGGTAACGTTCAGCGTATCAATGGACTGGGTCGAAAAGTCAGACAGAGAACTGATCCCCAGATGCTGATCACCCGAAAAGGTCGCGGTGGAACCGCTGATCACCGGCTTGTCAGGAGCGGCCACCGCCGGACGGGTTACGCATGCCCCGGCGGCGACAATCACCACCGCCATTCCGCACGTCAGGAATCGAAACAGTCCACCGTTCCCCCGACCGATTCCGCGGCGCTTCAATCCTGAAACAGATTGTCTCCCTGCCATGTGCCAGTCCTCCCTCCATCGGAATCTATCGATTCCTCTGAAACTTGTTATCATACAAGTAAATTGTCATTCTCCCGTTTCCGGGAGCAACCGCTACACGGTCCTGCGTTCCCAATCCCGTTTCACCATTTCCACCAGCCGCCGTCCGCGGTCTGAATAGATCTTCATGCCGTCGAAATCCGGGTCCGTGAAGTGCTTCTGCATCAGCAGACCGTCATCCCCGAACCAGACAGGGAGCAGGCCACCCAGGGTATACCCGTTTTGCCTCAGCATCTCCACAACTCCGCCGGACCACGGTTTTCCCAGGTCAATGAAAAACTGGCTCAGGGCGTAGCCGTCCGTCCGCAGTTCCCGTTCCAGTCCGGCCAGTCGCCGGGCAAGTCCTTGGCCCGGCGTGGTGACCGAACAGCGCGCGACCCCGGCGAAGTCGAAACGCTTCACTTCGACCCCGCCGTCGCTGTCCGGGACATCGGTTTCGGATACGATAACGTCACGGTCCAGGTTCAGGCCGTCAAGGATCCATCTCACCTGGTCCTGGTAGGGGGCGGGGAGATACAGGGTTCTGCGATGATCGCAGTCCACCCGGAAAAAGACCAGGCACCCCACCCTCCCCTCGGCGCTCTGCTCCGCTTCATAGGCCTCAGCCGGCATAAGGGCCGGTTCCACGGCCGTTTCAATGGCCTTCGCATGCTTGGAAAGTTTCTGTGTGGTGACGTGATTGCAGACCGCCTCGCCGAAAAAGCCGTCGACGGCTTCCGTCCCCACCAGTTTCATGAGCAGTTGCGTTGCGCGAAAAAAGGCCATGGTCGGACGATATGAGGGGAGGGTAAGCCCTACCCCGTATTCATAGAGATTCGGGTTGGGAGGTGAACTGCGGTAGAGGGCGACATGGGAGACCACATCGCCGGAGGTTGTGCGCGTGACCACGCTGCGGATGGTCCCGCGGCGGTTTTCCTCGGCCAGCCGTTCGGGTATGTAGTAGGTATCGATGGGATAGCCGTCGCCGTATACGGCGTAGAAGAGGCGGGCAACGCCGGGGCCGTCCGACGGCTCGAAATAAGCGGCCTCATACTCCTCCCCTTCGGGAACGGCCCGCTGGTCACGGGCGAGAACCCTGAGCGCTTCGGTCCTGTCCATGGTCATTCCGCCGCGCTGATATAGTCCGCAAAGTCGTTGAGGGTCTTCAGTCTCAACGAGTCGGTATCGGAAATCCTGACCCCGTACCGTTCCTCGACCGCCATGGCAAAGGCCGGGCAGTCAACGGAGTCGACTCCCTGCAGGGAAAGCGGCTCCGTCGGGTTCACACCGCGTACGAGATCCTCCTCAATGCCGATGTTGAGCATCAGTTCCTTCAACTCTTCGATGGTCGCCATTTGGTTCTCCTTTTACTTGTCAGGGGCGGTGACGCCTGAGCGCCTTTTCAAATCACCGTCAGCCGTCACTCTTCAACCTTCAGCCTTCAGTCTTCAGCCTTCAGTCTTACCACCTGTCTCCCCCGTGTCCCTCAGGCGGAAGCGCTGGATCTTGCCAGTCGCGGTGCGGGGCAGATCGTCGACAAAGGTGAAGCGCGCCGGGCACATGTACTCGGGAATCCGCTCCAGCAGATGTTTCCGCAGCTCGCGCATCAGGCCCGGCGTGCGCACGATTCCGGGAGCGAGGATCACGAAGGCGCCCGGCTTGACAAGAGCGCCGGCAGTTACGGCGGCCACGGCGCATTCCGCAACCGCGGGATGGCTTCGCAACGCCTCCTCCACCGGCAGCGGAGAGACCCAGTGGGCGCCGGCCTTTATCATGTCGTCGCTCCGGCCCCGATGGAAATAGAATCCGTCCCGCTCCACGAACACGTCGCCGGTGCGGCAGAACCCGTCCGGAAGCAGAGTCTCGGCGCTCCTGTCCGGGAGGTTCCAGTAGCACGGGGTCATGGTGGGCCCTTTGACCAGGAGGTTGCCGTCAACTCCGGACGGGACATCGGCGCCGTCGTCGTCGACCAGCCGCAACGCATATCCGGGGACCGGCTGCCCGGTCGAACCGGGCCTGGCCCGGCCGGGACGGTTGGAGATGTACACGTAGGTCATCTCGGTAGAACCGATTCCATCGACGATCTCCAGGCCCGTGAGCCGTCGCCATTCTTCGAAGATCGCCGAAGGCAGGGCTTCGCCTGCGGAATAGCAGACGCGCATGGGAACGTCCAGGTGATTGGCTGTGCAGGAGAGGATGAGCTGGGAGTAGATGGTCGGAACGGTAAAGAAGATAGTCGGCCTGCGCTCGCTGATGATGCCGAGAACCGACGCGGGGTCGGGTTTGCCCGGATGAATGATGGCGGTGGCCCCGAAGAAGAGGGGAAAGGCGAGGCTGTTGATCAGGCCGTAGGCAAAGGAGAATTTGCTCGCCGAAAAGATTACGTCGTTCGCCGTTATTCCGAGAATGGCGCTCCCCGCCAGATCGCACGGCAGGATCAGGTCCCGGTGCCGGTGGGGGATCCCCTTGGGCTTGCCGGTGGAGCCGGAACTGTACAGCATGAAGGCGAAATCATCCGCCGCCGGCCGGTGTGGGTCGAACCCCGTATCGGAATCATGCCGATATGCGAATGAGCCGCGAGCATCGCAGAATACCGCGTCGGCACGGTCACCTGCTGCAGCGATAGGGGCGGCCAGGTCGGGATGGGTCACCAGGAGGCGCGCGCCGCTGTCCTCCAGGATATGG
>CALABV010000245.1 GCA_937886325.1 uncultured Geobacter sp. | reverse complement strand
GCGGAGTCGGTCGTTCCCTGAGCGGAGTCGGTCGTTCCCTGAGCGGAGTCGGTCGTTCCCTGAGCGGAGTCGAAGGGAACAACCTTGAATGCCAAGGAGGGTTGACAATGCCCTTTATGTACATCCTCGAATGTGCGGATGGCAGCTATTACACGGGAAGCACAATAGATTTGGAACGGCGCCTGTGGGAGCACCAAAACGGTGTGGGCGCCAACCATACCGCAAAGAGACTGCCGGTGAAACTCGTTTACTTTGAAGAGTGTGCCCGTATCGACGATGCCTATTATCGGGAAAAGCAGATCCAGGGGTGGAGCAGAAAGAAAAAAGAGTCGTTAATAGCAGGGGATACCAACCAGATACACAAGCTGGCGGAATGCCGTAATGAGAGCCATTGCCGGAATGCTGGCTTCGGCTCCGCTCAGCCACCGGGCTCCGCTCAGCCACCGGGCTCCGCTCAGCCACCGGGCTCCGCTCAGCCACCGGGAGCCGATTAGCCAGCGGGAGCCGATTAGCCAGCGGGCTCCGATTAGGCACCGCACTCCGATTAGGCATCAGGAAATACCGCTCGTTGAGCGGAGTCGAAACGAGCTGTGCGGAAACGAACAAAATTAGTGGATATGAAACGAGCGCTCCCTTCGACTCCGCTCAGGGAGCGGTTCCGGTGGCTGAGCGGAGCCGGTGGCTGAGCGGAGCCGAAGCCCGGTCAGAACTTCCGTTTGTCGAACATGCGCTGCGTCTTGCGTTCCGACCGGGGCAGGGTGCCGTGGGGCACGACCTCGGGAGTGCAGGAAACCAGCATCGCATGCTTGATCGCCGAGGTAATCGCTTTACAGATCCGTTCGCTCTCCCCACCGTTGCCGTCCGCGGCCCGCTCCACCCTGACCACCATGTAATCCTTGCCGTCGTCGTGACGATCCAGAACCACCTGGTATTCGCTCCCCAGTCCGGGGATGGCGGAGAGAATCTCGTCGATCTGGCCCGGGTAAATGTTGACCCCCCGGAAGATTACCACGTCGTCGGAACGGCCCAGGATCTTGTCGTGGCGCGGCAGGATGCAGCCGCACGGACACTCGCCGGGAACCAGGCGAGTCAGGTCGCGGGAACGGTAGCGAACCAGCGGCGCCCCCTCCTTGCGCAGGGTGGTGAAGACCATCTCGCCTATCTCGCCCGGCGCCACCGGCTGCAGGGTGTCGGGGTCGAGGAGCTCCAGGATGTAGTAGTCGGCCCAGTAGTGGATGCCGGTGTTCCAGCGGCAGGTGAGACCGGTGCCCGGTCCGTACAGTTCGGTGAGGCCGGGGATGTCGTACACCTCCTCCACTCCCAGGTTGGCGCGGATGGCCTCAATCATGGCGTCGCTGGTGCGTTCCGCGCCGAGGATGACCTTGCGCAGCCCGATCCGGTCCCTCAGCCCCCGGCGGTGCACCTCCTCCGCCAGGAGGAGGCCCATGGAGGCAGTGCAGCAGAGGACCGTCGACTTCATGTCCACAAGGAAGGCGGCCTGCATCTCCAGGTTGCCGGGGCCGGTGGGGATTGCCAGTGCGCCGATCCGCTCGCAGCCGAGCTGGAACCCGGCGCCGGCGGTCCACAGCCCGTACCCCACGCATATCTGCACCCGGTCCTCCCGGGTGACACCCGCCATCTCGTAACACCTGCCGAACATGGAGAGCCAGTCGTCGATGTCCTTTTGGGTATAGCTGAGGATCTTGCGCTTTCCGGTCGTTCCCGACGACGAATGGATGCGGACGATGTCAGCCGGATCGCACGACAGCAGGGGAAACGGGTAGCCGGCGCGCAGGTCGTCGGCGGTGGTGAAGGGGAGTTTCGCCAGGTCGTCCAGCGTCCTCACCTCATCCGGCGTTATTCCCGTCTCTTCAAAGCGTTTCCGGTAAAAAGGGGAGTTGTTCCAGGTATGGGAGACCGTCCAGCGGAGGCCCCGCGTCTGGAGTTCGATCAGTTGATCAGCGGTTTCGAAGTGTGGCGGGTAGCGATGCAGCATCATCCGATTTCCCCGTAGTGTTGTTTCCCGTGGATCAGCCCCAGTTCCAGCGCCCGCAGGGAGTCGGCCGCCGTTTTTCCCGCGGCGCTCTCCAGGACGCTCCGCACCTGGCCGGGACCGCAGAAGAAGGGGAACGGCGAGCCTTCCGCGAGGAGGAATCCCAGCACGATCAGGTTCACTCCCCGCGGCAGCCCCGATTCCTTTGCCAGGCGGTCGGCGTCGAGGGCATGGACGCATATCCCGTTGCCGTTTGCCGGCGGAGAGGGGGCGTTGACCGCTGCCCATCCGCCGTCGCGGAGAAAGGGACGGTGCAGGGAAAGGTTTTCTTCCTTCAAGGCAAGCATAATGTCGGCCCTGCCCGCGCGCACCAGCGGTCCTGCGAATCCGCCAACCTTGAGGTGGGATACCACGATCCCTCCCCTCTGGGCCATGCCGTGGGTCTCCGAAGACATGACTTCGAGCCCGCTCCGGATGGCGATCTCGGCCAGGAGCCGGGTCACGAACAGGACACCCTGTCCGCCCACGCCGCTGATGATAACCTGTTGCCTCTCGACCGGTTCAACGGATCTCATTGCCTTCCCTCCTCTTCCGTGCTCTCGATGATGGCGCTTCTGGGACAGACGTGGACGCACATGCCGCAGTCCGCGCAGATGAGCCGGTCAATGGAGACGCGGCCCGTTTCCCCGTCATAGACCAAGGCCGGGCATTCGAAGGTCGTGACGCAGGCCCGGCATCCGTTGCACGCCTCAGTGACTGTGACTTTCTTTCTGGGAGGCGGTTCTTTCCGGCGCCGATCGAGAAGGCAGGGATGGCGGGCGATGACAACCGCGGGTCCGGTTGTCTTACTGAATGAAAGCGCCTCCTTCAGGAGGTCGATGAACGCAGGAAGGTCGGCCGGGTCCCCGGTGCGGCAGAAACCCACGCCGCATGCGGTTACCAGCGCGGCCAGGTCGACGGCCGTGGTGGGCGCATCCCCGGCTCCCACGCCCAGGGCCGGGGTCGGCTGATTGCCGGTCATGGCGGTGGTGGAATTGTCGAGGATCACCAGCACGAAGCGGGCGTTCTGCACCACGGCGTCAATGAGCGGCGGTACCCCGGCATGAAAGAAGGTGGAGTCGCCGATGGTGGCAATGATATCCGTCTCCTTGCCCGCCAGCCTGTGGGCCTGGTAGAAGCCTGCCGCCTGGCTGACCGCGGCCCCCATGCAGAGCACCGTGTCGACCGCGCCCAGGTTGAGGCCCAGGGTGTAGCAACCGATGTCGCTGGGATAGATGCCGCGGGGCGCGGCTTTCCTGACGACATAGAAGCTGGCGCGGTGGGGGCAGCCTGGGCAGAGGGTCGGCCGCCGGCCGCCGGATGTCTCAACGGGTGACGATGTCTCGCCCGCCAGTCCGGCGAATTCCAGGATCAACCGCTCCACCGTCTCCGGGAGCAGTTCGCCCGCTTCCGGGACAAAGCCGGTCAGCTTGCCCCGGGTGCGGTTCCGGTCGGCAAGCTGCATTTCGATGACGCCGCTGGTCTCTTCCAGTATCAGGATCCTGTCGTAGTCGGCAAGGAGATGGTCCCGGAAACTCCGGTGCAGGGGGAAGGGTTGGAGCACCTGGTAGAAGGGAAGGGAGTCCAGGAGTCCCGCTTCCTCCAGAATCTCCCGGCTGTGGGCAGCCGCCACGCCGGAGGCAACCACCGCCCGACGCGCCGCGACTCCGGGATTCACCCGACGGGGAGCGGTGGGGGCATAGTCGGCAATCTCCTCCAGTTTCTCCACCAGCCTCCGGTGCTGGCCGAGGCGGAACTTGGGAGTGGAGGCCCAGCGGGACGGGTCTTTGGCAAACTCGACGGAGCGGTTCCCCGGGCGGACCTCATCCAGGGAGACATCTTGGCCGGCATGGCAGACGCGGGTGGTGGGACGCAGCAGCACCGGTATCTCGAACCGTTCCGAGAGCTCGAAGCCGAGGGCGACCATCTCCTTTGCCTGGCGCGGTGAATCCGGGTCGAGCACCGGGACCTTGGCGAGCATGGCCGTCATGCGGCTGTCCTGTTCGGTCTGGGAGGAGTGGGGACCGGGATCGTCGGCGCTGATGACGAGGAATCCCCCCTTCACACCCTGGTAGGCGGCACTCATGAAGGGGTCCGAGGCCACGTTGAGCCCGACCTGTTTCATGGCAACCGCGGAGCGCAGGCCGCAGATGCCGGCTGTATAGGCGATCTCCAGGGAGACCTTTTCGTTAATCCCCCATTCGATGTGCATGGGGACACCGGCCCGGCGTTGCCAGGAGACAACGGAAGAAAGGATTTCCGACGCGGGGGTGCCGGGGTACGAGGTGGCTACGGCGCAGCCGTTTTCCACCAGGCCGCGGGCGATGGCCTCATTGCCGATCATGAGAGTTTTTTCTGACACGGGAAGACTCCGGAAAAGTGAGATGAAAATAACAGCCTGTAAAAAACGGCGGGTGGAGTCGTCGGAAGAGAACGACTTTGGCCTGATTCGTTGCTGCTCTTGGCGAAATGGAGCGTCAA
>CALABV010000244.1 GCA_937886325.1 uncultured Geobacter sp. | reverse complement strand
TTCTGACCAAGCCCGACATGCCCAACCTGGTGGCCATCATCAACGAGGTGTTCGAGGGCCGGGAGGGAAAGTAAGCCTTATATGCCCCTTTCACCGCAGCTGGTTGCATGCTCATGAGTTGCGGAGAAAGGGGCGAATCATCCCGCTTTATAATGTAAGCCGTCTTTCAGCCCCCCTACGACTTCCATCAAAATCTTTTCCTCCCGGTACCTTTTATTTTATTCTTTTAGCCCCAGCCCCCCCATTAGAGAGGAGCAAGGTTATCCCCTTGACTTGCCATGGTGGACCGGCGTATTTTAATGTCCGCTCATTACCGATTATTTCTCATGATTCATATGGGGGTTACATGGATCGAGTGAATCTCCATACCGGCCACCGTGAGCGTTTGCGAAAACGCTTCCTGGAAGAAGGCCTCGATACATTCGAGGATCATCAGATTCTGGAGCTTCTCCTTTTTCATGTGATACCCCGAGGTGACACGAATCCGATTGCGCATCGTCTCATAAAACGGTTTGGTTCTTTTTCAGCAGTTCTGGAAGCAGACCCGAAAGATGTTACCTCAGTAGATGGAATCGGCGACAAGGCGGCCGTCTTCCTCGCCATGATTCCTCAAGTTACACGCCGCTATTTCTTCGACCGGGTTCTGAGGGACCGTCCGAAGCTGAACACGTCCGAGGCGGTTGCGGAATACCTGATCCCGCTCATGGCCGGGCGACCGGAGGAGGTGTTTTATGTCCTCTGCATGGACACCCAGTGCCGCGTCGTGTATCCGGCGCTTGTCAGTGAAGGGACGGTAAAGGAGGCCGCCGTATATCCTCGGCATGTGGTCGAAGAAGCAATCAGACACCGTGCCGCCTCAGTAATCCTCGCCCACAATCACCCCGCCGGTACAGCCAAGCCCTCACAACAGGACCACCAGCTTACCCGCCTCCTGGTCCAGGCGCTTGGCCCTCTTGAAATCAAGGTGCTGGACCACATCATTGTCGCCGGAGATCAATCCTTCAGTTTTGTCCGGGAAGGGATATTACCGGCGTACGAGCGGATATAAGGAGTCCGAGATGGAATACACTGACCAGCAGCGTGACGCCATCAACCACCTTGACGGTAATCTCCAGATAATTGCCTGCGCAGGCTCCGGTAAGACCCAGGTTATTTCCCAAAGGATTGTCAACATTCTCCGTGAGAAAGCCTCCGAGAACATCACACCTGCTAATATAGTCGCCTTCACCTTTACCGAAAAAGCGGCAGGTGAGTTGAAGAATCGCATCCATAAGCTTGCGAACGAGCAACTGGGTTCAGATTTTGGCCTTGCGGAGATGTATGTCGGCACTATTCATGGCTTCTGCCTGAATATGCTCCAGACCTACCTGTTCAAGTTTCTGAAATACAGTGTGCTTTCCGAAGTGCAGCAGCGGTTGCTCATTGACCGCCATAGCCGGGAATCCGGGCTTTCGGATCTGACCACCACAACCGGGCAGAAGCTGGAGCGATGGAAGGATTCGAAGCTCTATCAGAAGGTGCTTTCGCTGGTCAGGGAGGCGCGAATCGACGAAGAAGCGCTCGGAGCGCATCCGATCCGGGAGGCTCTGACGAAATATCATGAACTTCTTGATAAGAAACGATTTCTTGATTACAGCCGCATCTTGTATGAAGCGGTGATGGCGTTGGCGACAAATGGTGAGTTAAGAGAGAAGATCGGCGCCCGCGTGAAATATCTCATCGTCGATGAATATCAGGACGTAAATCCGTTACAAGAATGTCTCATCAAGGAACTCCATGAATTAGGCGCGCAGTTGTGCGTCGTAGGTGACGACGACCAGACGATCTACCAGTGGAATGGTAGTGATATTAATAACATCCTCACCTTCAAGGATCGTTATCCAAGCGTGCGGCGGATACCCATGGCGGAAAATTTCCGCAGCAGCAAGGGGGTTGTCGAGACTGCACGTGCCGTGGTCGAAAGGAACCGGGAGCGCCTCCATAAAACGATGGTGAGCAAAGAAAAGCAGCCCTTCACCCGGGGTGACCTTCTCTGCCAGCGATTCACCGACCCCGAACAGGTAGCGCAGTGGATTGTTCAGAAGATCAGGCAGCTTCAAGGAGTGCCATTCACGGAGAAAGATACGACGAGGGGGCTTTGCTGGTCCGATTGCGCCGTCCTGCTGCGCAGCGTCAGACACAGCGCAGGTCCGGTAATCGATGCCCTTCGAGCGGCGAATATCCCCTATGTGGTCAAGGGAATGACCGGTCTGTTCGACACGGCGGAAGCGCAAGCCGCAGTTGGGATATTTTATTACCTGAACGACGAAATCGACCGAGGATCGCTGACAGGGCTTTGGGAAAGGGCGAAACTGGGAATCGATTGTGAGCGGCTGGATGCGGCAATACGGCGGCTGGATGCCGGGAAGGCCGATTGGCCCGACCAACGCCGGAAATCCAATTACGGTCTTCAGAAGACATATCTTGGCTTTCTTGACGAACTGGGGATCCGTGAAGAAAGCGTTCCGGATGACGGCGGTTCACACCTGGCGCGGGGCGAACTGGTTTACTTCAACCTCGGTAAATTCAGCCAGATCATCACCGATTTCGAGCAGATCCACTTTCACAGCGACCCGGTCAGGCTGCACAAGGACTTTGCCGGATTTCTCCGGCACCAGGCTTCGAATTACTATCCGGAAGGATGGGAAGGTGCGGGGTATGCCACCCCCAATGCGGTTCAGATCATGACGGTCCATCAGGCAAAGGGAATGGAGTTCCCGGTAGTCTTCGTGCCGAACCTCGTCAGAAACAGGTTCCCGGCAAAGAAGGTCGGGGGCAGGCAGTGGCATCATGTCATACCGAGGGGCGCGATCGTAGATTCCAACCGGCTTGACGGCACGGAGGAGGATGAGCGCCGGCTTTTTTATGTCGCATTGACCCGCAGCAAGCGGTTCCTCTATTGCACCTGGGCGCCGGATATGGCGAGCCGGGATTACCGGAACGAGTCGATTTTTGTCCGTGAGGTAACCACACCGGGTCATGTCCTGACCCGTGATCCCGGCAACCTGCCGTCTGAAAGAATCGATGCCGAGCAGAACCGAAGCGAAGCCGAGGTTGCCTTAACGTTCAGTGAGCTGAAATACTTTTTCGAGTGTCCCTATCAATTCAAGCTGCGCTTCTTCTATGGGTTCAACCCACCCGTCCGCGAGGAGATGGGGTTCGGCAAGTCGCTCCACGATGCCTTGGCGGAAATTCATTCACGGGCGATTGCCGGTGATTATGTCGATCTCGACGAGGTGCCGGGGCTCGTTTCAAGACACCTGCATCTGCCTTTTGCAAACCCTAGACTCCTGGAACAGATGCAGGCGAAGTCATCCCTGATTCTGGACAAGTACATAGCCGAGAACGCGGCACTCTTCGACAAGATTCAGTACTCGGAGCAGGTCATTGAGATCAAGCTGAGCGAGGGAGTGGTGGTACACGGCCGCATCGACCTCATTCGCAGGACGGACACGCAAGAGGTGATTATCATCGATTTCAAATCCTCCGACCGATCTCAGGAAGAAAACGTAACGAGACAGCAGCTCCATATCTATGCCATGGGTTATCAGCAGTTGACCGGCGCCAATGCCGACCTGGTCGAAATATATAATCTTGATGAAGGGGCCGGAGCTACGGTGCGTGAGCTGGTGGATGACGACATGCTTCGTAAAACAGAAGATTCGATTGTCGGCGCGGGAATCGATATCAGAGCCGGACGCCTGTGCAGGGTGGAGAGATGCTCAGGATGCGATTTTACGGGAATATGCCGCGATGATGTTGCTTGATTGATAGAGTCAAGGTTGAATTACGGAAGAATTTGTGAAAATATTTTAGAAAAGTGTTTACCTTTTTGGTAAACTATTTTATAAAAGGATATCCGGATGGATATTGAATTTTCCTCTCCCGACCCGCAAGCTCTCTGCGAACAGCATCGACTTATGACAAAACGGCTTGGTGACATTGGCGGCCGAAAGCTCCGTACCCGGCTGGCCGACCTTCGGGCAGTCTCGAATGTGGCCGAGTTGACCGCGGGACGCCCTCACCCCCTGAAGGGTGACCGTGCCGGGCAGTTTGCTCTCGACCTTGACGGCGGCAAGCGGCTTGTCTTCGAACCGGCAAACAATCCCCTGCCATTACGAGAAAACAACTCCATTGCCTGGGACCTGGTAACGAAGGTCCGCATCGTTTTTATTGGTGACTATCATGACTAAGGCCATATCGACATTTTCCCCGGACTGGATTTCCCCGCCGGGAGACACAATCCTCGATCTGCTGGAGGAGAAGGGCTGGAAGCAGACCGAACTGGCCAAACGCACCGGCTTCACCACCAAACATATCAGCCTGCTCATCAACGGTAAGGCGCCGATTACGGAGGAAACCGCCATCAAGCTTGAACGGGTCGTGGGCGGCGCGGCTCACTTCTGGCTTGCCCGCGAGGCCCAGTACCGGGAGGGGCTGGCGCGTATCGCGGAAAGGGATTCATTGAAGGACGAAGCCGCGTGGCTAAAACTGCTGCCCTTGAGGGAAATGATCACATTCGGCTGGATTCGCGCATTCGCGGATAAGGGTGAGCAGGTCGCCGAATGCCTCCGGTTTTTCGGAGTTGCTTCCGTGGCGTTGTGGAAAATGGCCTATGGTGAACCGTCCGCGGCCTTCCGCGCGTCCGAGAAGTTCGCCCGGCACTCCAGCTCGGTGGCGGCATGGCTTCGCCAGGGGGAGCGGAGTGCGGCAACACTGAAAACGGCGTCATACGACCGGGGTGCGTTCAAGCAAGCCTTGATACAACTGCGTACTCTGACCAGGGAACCGGATATTAATGTCTTCGTCCCGCAACTGATTGAAGTATGCGCAAAGACCGGCGTTGCCGTGGTCCTCGAACCGGCGCCGAAAGGGTGCCCGGTCAGCGGGGCCACACTGTGGCTTTCGCCGGACAAGGCGCTCTTGATGCTGAGCCTGCGGCACAAGACCAATGACCATTTCTGGTTCTCGTTCTTCCATGAGGCTGGGCATCTGCTGCTGCACGGTAAAAAACTCCGCTTTATCGACATGGAAGGACTCTCCAATGAGCACGAGGAAGAGGCCAACGAGTTTGCCGGGGGGTGGCTCATTCCTCCGACGGAGGCACGAAATTTGGTTGGATTAGGAAGGTCGGAGAAATCGATACAATCGTTTGCGGACCGGCTCGGGATAGCTCCGGGCATCGTACTTGGAAGGATGCAGAAAGAGGGGCTTCTGCCGTGGAATTCGGTTTTGAATAAAACGCTTAAGGTCGGCTACGAGTGGGAACACGGCAAATCCCCCTAAATCCCCCTTTCTCAAAGGGGGACTTTAAAACAAAGCACTCGGTAATGATCTATCTTTGCTTTTGAGGACACACCATATATCCTAACGAAACTTGGAGGT
>CALABV010000243.1 GCA_937886325.1 uncultured Geobacter sp. | reverse complement strand
GAGCGCTTGAATGGCATTCAAGAGGTCGTCAGTTCGATCCTGATCAGCTCCACCATTTAATCAACAAAAGGTTCGGTGATATTCACTGGACCTTTTTTCTTTAGTAACGCCGAATTCCGGCGACCTTCCCTTCCATGGGCAAGGAAAGTACGGGCCATGGTGTATCGCCATAGTGCACCGGCACGTCCACCATTCCAGCGGAAAACTTCTGGAAGTTCTGTCTGTTTCTGTGTTATAACTTCTTCAAAATTGGCGTGAAAGCTGGATTCTAGCGAGTTATCAGCTGCTCAGACCCACAGGGCGCCTACTTTGCCGGGTAGTGTGCCTGACTTTTTTTGAGGTATTTTTCATGAAAATTTGTGTGATAGGAACCGGCTATGTCGGCCTTGTGGTGGGAACCTGTTTTGCTGAAAGCGGGAATACCGTTATCTGCGTCGACATTGACGAAGCCAAGATAGAAGGACTGAAGAACGGAATTATCCCGATTTACGAGCCGGGATTGAAAGAACTGATCCTGCGCAATACCGAAGAAGGCCGACTGAAATTCTCCACCGATCTGGCTGCCTCGGTTAAAAGCTCGTTGCTCCAGTTTATCGCCGTCGGCACCCCTCCCGGGGAGGACGGTTCTGCGGACCTGAATCACGTTCTGGCCGTGGCCCGCGAAATCGGTTCGGCCATGGAAAATTTCAAGATTGTAGTCAACAAGTCCACCGTTCCCGTGGGAACGGCTGATAAGGTTCGGGAAGCAGTCAGCGGACAACTCGCGGCACGGGGCGTCACCATCGAATTCGATGTTGTTTCGAACCCGGAGTTCTTGAAGGAAGGGGCTGCAATCGACGACTTCATGAAGCCCGACCGTGTCGTAATCGGCGTGGATAATGTTCGTACCGCGGAAATAATGAAGGAGCTGTACGCCCCATTCATGAGAAGAACGAACCGCATCATCGTCATGGACGTCCGCAGCGCAGAGATGACGAAGTATGCGGCAAATGCAATGCTGGCGACAAAGATCACGTTCATAAACCAGATCGCCAATCTCTGCGACTTGCTCGGCGCAGATGTGTCCGCGGTCCGTGAAGGAATCGGATCAGACTCCCGTATCGGGTACGATTTTCTCTACCCCGGCGTAGGGTACGGCGGCTCCTGCTTTCCCAAGGATGTGAAGGCCCTGGTAATGACCGCCGAGGAATGCAACTATGATTTTGCTCTTCTGAGGTCTGTCGATGAGGTGAATGAGCGCCAGAAAGCTGTTCTTCCCCGGAAAATAGTATCCCACCTCGGTGACAACGGTACGGAAAAGCCTTTGTCGGGAAAATGCATCGCCATCTGGGGATTGTCCTTCAAGCCTCGAACCGACGACATGCGTGAGGCTCCGTCCATTGTCATCATCGAACGACTGCTGGAGGCGGGCGCCAACGTGCGCGTCCATGACCCCGTAGCGCTGAAGGAAGCTCGACGGTTTTTCGGTGATCGCGTCACCTACAACGCCAATGAGTACGAAATCCTGCGGGCCGCGGATGCATTGGCCGTCGTAACGGAATGGAACGAATACCGGAATCCCGATTTCGACAGAATAAAAGAATTGCTGACACAGCCAACCATTTTTGACGGCAGGAACCTGTTCGAACCCCGCAGGATGAAGGAGCTAGGCTTTTCATACTTCCCCATCGGCCGGAACGGCGCACAGTTCTACCAGGAAAGGGGCTGACCCGATGAGAGTCCTGGTTACCGGCGGCGCCGGATTCATCGGCTCCCACCTCTGTGAACGGCTTCTCCGTGAAGGGCACGAAGTCCTCTGCCTCGATAATTTTTTTACCGGAAGCAAGGAAAACATCCGCCGCCTTCTCGACGATCGCAGGTTTGAACTCATCCGCCACGACGTCACCCAACCGATCCTTCTGGAAACCGACAGGATTTTCAATCTCGCGTGCCCCGCATCCCCCATTCACTACCAGTACAACCCGGTAAAAACCATCAAGACGAGCGTTCTCGGGACCATACACATGCTCGGGCTTGCGAAACGGGTAAAGGCGCGCATCCTTCAGGCATCGACCTCCGAGGTCTATGGTGACCCGTTGACGCACCCGCAATCGGAGGAGTACTGGGGAAATGTTAACCCAATCGGCCTGAGAAGCTGCTATGACGAAGGCAAAAGGGTTGCCGAAACGCTCATGATGGATTACCATCGGCAGAATAGCGTTGACATACGTATCATTCGGATATTCAATACCTATGGCCCCCGAATGGCGCTCAACGACGGCCGCGTGGTTTCGAATTTCATCGTCCAGGCACTGCGCGGAGAAGATATCACGGTCTATGGCGACGGCAGCCAGACACGCTCTTTCTGCTATGTGGACGATCTGGTTGAGGGGATGCTCCGTTTCATGGAGTGTGGGGACGTTACCGGCCCCCTGAATCTTGGGAATCCCGCCGAGACCTCGATTCTCGAGTTCGCGACACGAATTATCGACTTGACGGGTTCCGCGTCGAAAATCGTTTACAAGCCTCTTCCCTCCGACGACCCACGTCAGCGTCAGCCCGACATTACTCGCGCAAAGTCACTGCTCGGGTGGGAACCTCGAACCGATTTGGAAACAGGCCTCAAGAAAACGATAAAGTATTTTTCCGGTGTACTGGCAAAGGAAGGGTAGCACCCGACTCATATGAAAAAGCGGATGTATTTCATCCCCGCGGGTTTTATCCTGCTCTTTCTCTCCTTCACTATTTTTGGTGAGCGGGGACTCCTGCGTATTTTTCATCTCAATCAGGAAAAAGAGGGCCTTCAGAAACGCGCCGCGCTGATACGGGCGGAAAACGACAAGCTGAAGAGGGAAATCGAAGCTTTGAAAACGGATCGGCGCTATCTTGAGAGTCTCGCCAGGAAAGATTTCGGCCTCGTACGAAAAAACGAGGTCATTTACCAATTCCCTGCAAAAAAGTGATTCTTCCGTTACCGGGACAGGCGGTTTTTCCCGTCTCTGACGCTCCCACTAGTCATCCGAAATAGTCGTATGAACGAAGTGTATTTTTCGTTTCCACTCGTGGCGACGGCAGGAGCTGAATATCCTTCGCTGCATGGAACCGGCAGCGAAGACGGTCTTCCGGAGCAATAGTATGTCTGACGACACTACCGTGCAGCGTTGTGTTGTGTGCGCCTGGCGCGCGGGTTGCCGGAAAAAATTCTGCGTCCACGACGGAGGAGCACGATGTCCTGACTTTACACGGGATGTAACTCTAGGAAAGCCCTCGGAAAAACAGGAAGATCAGGAATAAGCGGTATTCTGGAGGAATAATGAAGAAGCGGTTGCAACACCATCTCAGAAAGTGCCTTGAAACATGCCGTACCGACGGCATTCTTATCTCCGAGCACCTCCCCGAAGCATTAGTTGAGGTTCCGAATCATTCCGAACATGGTGATTTCGCATCGAACATCGCCATGCTCCTAGCAAAATCGGAGAAAAAACCGCCCCGCCAGATTGCGGACTTGCTCGTCTCGCGTCTTCGAAACGATACGGAACTTTTTGAAAAGGTTGAAGTTGCGGGTCCCGGTTTCATCAATTTCTTCCTCAACAAGGATGTATGGAGAAAGACACTTGAAGTCATCTGCTCATCCGGCGACGAATACGGCACGTGCACCGCGGGACAAGGGAAAAGGGTCCAGGTGGAATTTGTCAGCGCAAACCCCACCGGCCCTCTCCATATCGGTCATGGTCGCGGCGCGGCAACAGGCGACGCCATCGCGTCGATACTGTCGGCCGCCGGTTTCGAGGTTGTCCGGGAGTACTACATCAATGACGCCGGCAATCAAATGGATACCCTGGGCAGGTCCGTCTATCTCAGGTATCGCGAACTGCTCGGCAACAGTGTCGATTTTCCCCCGAACTGCTACCAGGGGGACTATGTAAAGGATATTGCGCGAGACCTGATCGCGAAATATGGATCAAGATATCTCGAAACACCGGAAGAGGAAGCTGTTTCTCTTTTGGCGAAGATAGGCGGAGACATCATCCTCAAAGGCATCCAACAGGACCTGCGGGACTTCGGGGTTGTTCACGACACATGGTTCTCCGAACAGTCGCTTTTCGACTCGGGAAAGGTTGACGAATCCATCGCATACCTGAAGGACAAGGGGTTTCTCTATGAGAATGAAGGCGCCCTCTGGTTTCGAACCACCGATTTCGGGGACGACAAGGATCGCGTCGTTGTCCGGGGAAATGGGGTAACGACCTATTTCGCTTCGGATATTGCTTATCACCGGGAAAAGTACGAGCAGGGATTCGACTTGGTCATCGATGTCTGGGGCGCGGACCATCATGGATATGTTCCCCGCCTGAAAGGTGTCGTCCAGAGCCTGGGACGCAGCCCGGACGACTTGAAGATCGTCCTGGTGCAACTCGTTGCGCTCCTGCGGAACGGTGTTCCGGTTGCCATGTCCACCAGAAGCGGTGAGTTCGTAACCCTCAAGGAGGTCGTGGACGAGGTCGGCCGCGATGCCGCGAGATTCTTTTTCCTGATGCGCCGTTCCGACAGCCAACTGGATTTCGACCTGGAACTGGCAAAAAGCCAGAGTTCGGACAATCCCGTTTACTACGTCCAGTATGCCCACGCCCGCATCTGCAGCATCTTCGACAATGCCAGGGAAAAGGGATTCACGCTCCCGGATGTGGGCGGGACTCCATTGTCTAAGCTCGAGACTCCTGAGGAAATATCACTTATCAAGGCACTCGCCGCTTTTCCCGATGTAGTCGAAGCGAGCGCCCTGCACTTCGAACCTCATAGAATACCGTTTTACCTCCAGGATCTGGCCGGATTGTTTCACAGCTTTTACAACAAGAATCGGGTTATCGGTGATGACCCGGAACTTTCAGCCGCACGCCTCCTTCTCCTGAAGTGCACTGCCCAGACACTGAAAAACGGTCTTATTCTTCTCGGTGTCTCCGCCCCTGAAAGGATGTGAAAGAAGGAGCCGAAAAGCATGCCTCTTGATTACAGCCATCGAAAACAGGTGAACAGAAATCGTCCCAAAAAACGTTCCCCGAAACTCTATCTGCTTCTGATCCTGGGAGCCGTCTCCGGGGTGTACGCGCTCGGCATCGGGACGGGATGGTTGCTGTTCAAGAATTCCAAACAAGATCTCACACAAACCGCTTCCAACTCCGCAAAGGCCGACGAAAAACAAAAAGGTCCGGAACCTTCTACGGCTGCAAAGGATGCCGGGAGTCCCCCATCACCGACCGGGAAGGCTAACGAGGCTCCCCTTACCTTCTACTATACCTTGCCGAAAGGAGACAAGGGGGTTATCGGGAGCGGCGTGAATCTCCCGCGCGACGAAAGTCCCGTCATGGCAAAAAGGGATGCGCCCGTGGCTGATTCGAATGTGAAAGTGATAAAGCCGCAACCGACCGTAAAGACCGAACAGCGTGAAGCAGGCACAAAATCAACGAACACCGAAAAAGAAAAAACCGTCAAGGAGACGACACCAAACCAGGCAAAGGAAAAACCGAAGGAAAGCCTTCCGATAAAGCAGAAAAAGGAGGGAGGGAAAAGCGGCTATTCCGTGCAGGTCGGTTCCTATCACGACAAAAATGAAGCACAGAGCCTGAAAAACAGTCTTGAAAAGAACGGTTTTTCCGCCCGAATCGTTGAGTATGCGGTCCCCGGGAAAGGAATACTGTACAGGGTTCGAGTAGGGAACAAAATGGACCAGGAAGCGGCAAACCGTCTAGCTGGAAAGGTGGGAAAGAGCGCAATTGCCGTCCCGGAATAGTCAAAACCCAAGAAAATGGACACGACGGGGAAATACTTGTTGACATGACATGAGCGGCCGTGCTATAAACCACAAGTTAAATAAATGACGCGGGGTGGAGCAGTCTGGTAGCTCGTCGGGCTCATAACCCGAAGGTCGAGGGTTCAAATCCCTCCCCCGCAACCAAAATACACATAAGGGATTGGCCAAGCTGCCAATCCCTTTTTTTTCCCCGTTAAACCTCCCCCACCCCTCTGTCTTCTTTTCCCTATTGACTCCGCCGACCCCATTGGCTCTTCGATATTTCTGCATTAGAAACCGGCAAAGAGGAAGTCTAATGCTGCAATGATTTCGGTACGGCGCTCCTTGAGCGAGCAGACTTTTCTCCCGGGGCATGCAGAGTAACCCTGGCGAGTTCAGCCGTTGACATTATCACAGTGCTTCGTTTTTTCTTTTGGAACCTCTCAAATGTTCTACGAACAATCTGAGCCCATAGGATTCGGAAAGTCAAACCCGATCCCATTGGTTCTCACTATACAACATCGCCTATACAATCCCACTCGCCGCATTGTCACACTGTTTGTCGTAACCATGAGAAGCAGGAAGATCACTCAATGGCAGGGGCGGGTCATGAAGTTGGTCTCGGGTTTGATGATGTTCGGAATTGCCTTGTGCTCCTGCTGAAACCGGCCCTCTTGCAGAACGCCGAGGCATCCGCCCTGCTCCTGTCGGGAGTTCTTGCACTTTCATTTTTCATCGTGATGATTTACAGAAAAGACCTCCAAGATGAAACAGGGACGAAATCGTGATACACATGTCATTTCTGCTGACTTATTCATCACAGGGGTTTTCAAGGGGAGCCGATTCGCTTGGACTGTCTGGTAAAGTGGATACTATCCGAATAGCCTGCCGGAAGCCCAGGCATAAAAAAGGAGCAAACCTGCAGCTATTGACAGAATGAACATTTTCTCTTTTAGTGTCAGCTTTCTGGGCGGATCCCTAAAATCCGTTCCGGTGGTTTTCTTCGGGAAGCCGCAATGGGGACACATGGGAGCGTGTTCGGATATGCTGTTGCCGCACTCAGGGCACGTTATCAAAGCCATTGTACTACCTCCGCTTCAGCCGCGCAGAAAAGGCGGCGTTCGATTTTGCGCCGCCCATGGGTTCAAGCGCTTTCAACACTGTTCTCAACCTTGAAGTTGGTCTTTGTAACAACGGGCTTGAGCGGCCCGTCCCTGCTCCATGTCAACGAACCCCTGGGCGACCGCTTTTTGTGAAAGCGCGCCCTTCGGCGTCGGCCTCGTTGTCCTTGACGGATTGAACGGCGGCTACCCCTCGGCCTCGGCTCGTAAGGAGCATCGGCCGGTGGGTCTTGTCAAACTGGCTGATGACGCGGCCCGGATCGACCTTCAAATCGGACAAGGGTACGACACCCCCGGAATACTTTTTGTTGGTCTTCAAGGAACCTCCTGACAGGGGCTTTTCAACAGGCTGACCATAGCACCTGTTTACCGACCATGCAAACGTTTGTTACACCGTGCGAGCCACACCGCAGACCGCTCGTTGAAACCCAAGAATTCAGCTTCTGAAATTTGCAGACCCCTATGGATTCACGCTTCCCCACTCGATTACGCCTCGCTCGAAGTCTACGTGGTAGCGGATCGCCACCTTCATACGGGTCCGATACTTTGGAGGCACCCTTTCCAGGTCGTTGGCCATGTGGATGACACCCTGATCGTCCGTGTGGGTGTAGAAGTTTCCAGCGTCCCGCTCCGGGGTGGTTATGGTTGATTCTGCCTGCGACCGTGGTCGGATGTCCTTGACACCTTCTTTGGTGCTGTTGACCTTGACCTGCGAGGTGTGAGGCGGTTGAGAGGTCGTATCCAAGCCGGGAAAGTTCAGGGATGTGAAATCAAAATGTGTAAAGAAATAGATTGAGGCGGCGAGGAGGAGGCCGATTCTGAGAATGTTTGCCAAGAGTCGAGATTTTTGATTCATGTTTTGACGGGGAACTCCGTGTCTAATTGCGTTCAGTGAATGCCGTTGTCTCATTTTACAAATTTATTAACCTAGATTCGGCAGTTGGAGGCATCCTTCGTTCGCTCCGATTGCCCTCTTTCTGTTGCTCTAAGCTCATTTCGCTAAGAGCAGCAACGAAAGAGGATGGAGTCGATCTCTACGGATACCTCCAACTGCCGTTATTACCCTTTTGTCCTCTCCCTGAGAAATGAAGGGATTGATATATGGTAAAATTTCCGTACTTGGCAACTGAAGGAGATGGACATTGTTGAATATGGGATGTTTATTTCCTCGTCAATAGGTAATTTCGTTCATCGTCTCACGTACGATCCCACGATGTGGATTCCGGCGATGCTGATCATCGCCGCGGCAGTACTCGTTATTTACGGAATTTGTAAACTATAAGACTCATCCATATATGGATTTGGAAAAGTCCTGCAATGGGAACTCATTCCGACCTCCCATTCGTTGAAATATCCAAAAGTCCTGCCTGACCTCCATCGCCTCACGCAACCAATATAAAAAAAGGGACACGTTGTCACGGCATGTCCCTTCTTCATCTCTTTCGCCTGCTCCAAGTCAGGCGCACCCCGGCGGACCGGAGTGCGCCTCGGCACTCTCACCTTCCAAGCATCATCTCCATCAATCTGTAGCCCTCTTCCAGGAAAAGCCCCGTCTTCCGCGCGGAATTCTCGTCGTACCCCGCAACATTGGCGGACACTTCCGTTTCACCTCCGTACATGATAAAGGGAACCGGATCCGCTGTGTGGGTCATGAGGCGTATCGGCGTCGGGTGATCCGGGGTACAGAGAATGCGGTACTCTCCGAATTCACGGATACCCTCGCTGACGGGTCCCACAATCTTGGCATCGAAATCCTCGATTGCGCGTATCTTGTTCTCGATGCTGCCGGAATGAGAAGACTCGTCGGGCGCTTCCACATGGAGGTAGACGAAATCGAGCCTCTTCAGCGCATCCAGAGCTGCTTCCGCCTTGCCCCGGTAGTTGGTGTCGAGGTAGCCGGTGGCGCCTGGGACCTTGATGATTTCCAACCCTGCATAGACCCCGATCCCCCGCACCAGATCAACCGCGGAGATTACCGCGCCGGAAAGCCCGAAGCGTTCCCGGTAGGTCACCATCCGCGGCGCCTTTCCGTGCCCCCAGAGCCAGATGGAATTCGCCGGCACCTTTCCGGCCTCCTGTCGTTTTCGGTACAACGGATGCCCGGAAAGGATGTCCCGGGAACGTCCCATGAGACGGAGAAGCACATCAGCGCCGTCTCCCTTGGGAAGGTAGTCGTCTATGCATTTCCCGCTGATGTCGTGGGGCGGAGTCAACTCAAGCTTTTCTTTTCCGTTGCGCCACACCAGAAGGTGGCGGTAACTGACGCCGGGATAGAATTCGAATTCTCCCCCGCCTAATTCCCTCCCCAGGCTCTTGACCAGTTCCCCACCTTCCTCGGTGGTGATATGGCCCGCGGAGTAGTCACCCATGAAGGTCGTCCCGTTATCGTTACGCAGGTTGACCAGGTTCAGCCGGAAAGCCACGTCATCGGGACCCAGTTCTACCCCCATGCTGGCCGCCTCCAGAGGTGACCGGCCCGTGTAACAGGTGCGCGGATCGTATCCGAATACTGACAGGTTCGCAACGTCGCTCCCCGGGGGATATCCGGGAGGTATGGTTCTCGCCAGGCCAAGACGCCCCCTCTTCGCCATGGAGTCCATACAAGGTGTTGAGGCATATTCCAGCGGCGTTTTCCCGCCGAGGGCTTCTATGCTTTCATCAGGCATGCCGTCGCCCAGTAAAACGATATATTTCATGTTCACATCCTTTCTCCAGGTTCAATCCTACCCGAATCCGTAACGCCTGAACGCCGAGACAAGCGGAATGCCGGGGTTTGAACGTCGCCGACACTGTTTCGCGCCGATTTCGACGGGTAAACTTCTCCGGGCCGGCTCTATCCACGGGAACGCAGGAAACCGAGGCGTTCCGCGTAGGCGAAGACGTGACAGCGCCACGGATTCGGGTCCTATCCATATCCATGACGCTTTCACGCCTACACCCAAACTATCCCCGAGGATGAAATTCCTGATGAATCCTTTTCAGCCTCTCCCTGGTAATGTGGGTATAGATCTGGGTGGACGAAAGGTCCGCATGGCCGAGCATTATCTGGACACTCCGAAGGTCGGCGCCGTTCTCAAGCAGGTGAGTCGCGAAAGAGTGGCGCAGGGTATGCGGAGAGATGCTTTTCCTGATCCCGGCCTGCCGCGCCCTCTTTTTGATGATATTCCAGAACGCCTGGCGCGTCATCGGCTCGCCGAGACGGGAAAGGAAAAGATATTCGTTACCACCGGATTTGTCCAGTTCCCGTCGCGCCTGCGCCAAATATCTCTCAAGGGAAACCATCGCCGACTCTCCCACCGGCACCAGCCGTTCCTTGCCACCTTTGCCGAATGCGAGCACAAACCCCGCATTCATGTTCACCTCTCTCGTCTTCAGAAAGACCAGCTCCGAAACCCGCAACCCTGTCGCATAGAGAAGCTCCAGCATCGCCTTGTCACGAAGATCCATCGCGCTGTCTTCGGATGCTGACGCGAGAAGTGAGTCCACCTCCCGAAAACTCAGGATGGCAGGGAGTTTTCCCATTGTTTTGGGAGCGTCGATGAGGGATGCCGGGTTGACGTCGCTATACCCTTCCGTCTCCAGAAAACGGTGAAACATCCGAACGCAGGAAAGAGTCCTGGCCCTGCTCCTTGGGCCGAGACCCGCATCCTTCAGACAGCCGAGAAAGGATGCAATATGCAGCGGTCGTATCTCATCCGGCTCGGAGCACCCTTCTCTTTCTAGAAACGAAAGATATTTGCCGCCATCGCGACTGTACGCTTCCAGGGTGTTTGCCGAAAGCCCTTTTTCTACGGTCAGAAAATTGAGGAACAAATCCAGATACTGATTCATGTATGTACGAATAGGTATAGTATTATTCTTCAATTGCCGCAAGAAGCCGTTTCCGGATCTCCGACAGTTTCTCCTCGGAGATAATCTTATGACCGAAGATGTCCTTCACATAAAAGACGTCGGCAACCTGGTCAATCTTGGTGGATATCTTCGAGACGCCGATATAGAGACCCATTTCCGATAACGTGCTCGTTATCCGATAGAGAAGTCCGACCTTGTCGTGGGTATAGATATCTATGACCGTGTAATCGCTTGAAACATCATTATCGACATCGATGACAGTGGGAAAACGGGGTTTCACCTTCTCCGCAAGGAGTGTCGGACGGTTGCGCTTTTCCACGAGTGCACCGACCCTCACCTTTCCCTGAATAACGTGACGGAGGTCATCTTTCATCCTCTCCCAGCGGACTTCATCGGTAATTGCGAATCCCTGCGGCGAATTGACCTGAAGGATGTCAAGCGCTTTTCCGTTTGAGCTGGTATGAATCTGAGCGCCGAGAATATTGAAACCGTTCGCCGCCATGACACCGGCTATCATGGAGAAGAGACCGGGTGTATCCAGGGTGCAGATGGTGAAAGTGGAATACCCCCCTTCCAGTTCGTGTCTGATTCGGGAAACGAATACCGATTTTCCGAGCGTCAACAGCATCCGGGTGTGGTCGGCAAGGGTCGCAGGCTGGTTGGAGAGCACGTGACGGGTGCTCAGTGCCCGTAACTCCTCCCTGACCAGGCCGGCGGGATATTCGCTCACCAGAATTTCCAGGACTTTCTTACGTACGTTCTTTACCCGCTCGCTGCGAGCTTCATACTTGAAGTCACCGCGCTCCAGAACGGCAAACGTCTTCTCATAGAGTTCCTCCATCAACATCGCCTTCCATTCGGTCCAGACGTCGGGACCCACGGCCTTCAGATCCGCGTAGGTGAGAAGATACAGCATCTTCAGGTTTTCGCTCGTTCCCATCTGGCGGGCGAACTGAATAATCATCTTCTCATCGTGGAGGTCGCGGCGCTGGGCGATGTGGGCAAAAAGGAGATGATGGCGCACCAGGAACTCCAGGCGTTCGCTGTCTTCCTTGGTCAAACCCATGCGGCGCGCGATGGTGGGAATCATGGATGCGCCTTTTTCCGAGTGGTTCCCGCCCTCGCCTTTTCCTATATCATGGAGCAGCACGGCCAGCAGAAGAAGGCCCTGCTTTTCCACCTCTCCGGCTAGCCTGCTGAGAAGCGGGAGAGCCTCCCGATGCGTGCCGTTTCTCAGGCGCACAATCTCCTCCAGCGCGAAAAGGGAATGGGTATCGACCGTATAGATATGGTAGAGGTCATGCTGCGCCTTGCAGTAAACCCGCTCGAATTCCGGGATAAAACGGATCAGGAATCCCAGGTAATGCATCAGGCGGAGTGTTTCCGCTACCCCTTTAAATCCGCGGAGAATGGAGATAAAGGATGCGTTAACCTCGCGGCTGCGGCGAAACCTGTCGTTTATGAGGTGAAGATTTTTCCTGACCAGCTCCTTGCACTGCATGCTGAGTTCTACGCCGTGCTTCTGGGCATACTCGAACAGCATCATCAACCGGGCAGGATTCTCCAGGATACTCTTTTCGTCGGGAACCCATAACTCACCCTTGATGATGAAAAAGCCCTCGCCGATGTGCCGTCTAACGAGAAATCCCATAATACCCTGTGACTTCTCTTCCCGGCGCAGGCATTTCGAAACCATGAGTGCCCAGAATTGCTCAACGCGTGTCGCGTGAAGGTAGTAGTCCCGGAGGAATTCCTCTACTCCGAGATCGTTTCCCGTATCGCGGTAGCCAAGGAAGGACGCGACCTTGCTCTGGTCCCCGAAGGTCAACTGGTCGTTCCTGCGGTCCGCCAGATAGTGCAGTTCATTCCTGATGCGCCAGAGATATGACAAAGAACTGTTGTAGGTCTCCAGTTCCTCCTCGGACAGGACGCCTTTCATCACCAGTTCCCGAGAGTCGGAGATCTTGAAACGTATCTTCGCTATCCAGAGGGCGGTATGAAGATCACGCAACCCCCCTTCCCCTTCTTTGATGTTCGGCTCCAACAGATAGACCGAAGAGCCGTATTTTTCCCGACGCGTCTCAAGCTCCGTGATTTTCCGGCGGATGAAGGCATCGCTTCCCCGTGACATGATCTCTGTCAGGGTGACCCTCCGGAGCTCGTCGAAGAGAGGCTGGCTGCCGCAAAGAAAGCGGGAATCGAGGAGAGCGGTCTTTACCGTCATGTCGGATTCAGCCATCTCAATGCAGTCTTCAACCGTCCTAACGGAGTACCCCACGTCAAGACGCATATCCCAAAGAAAATAGAGGATCTTGTTGGCCATATCTTCTACGCGGCGACCATCTTTTCCGCTGTAGAGAAACATGATGTCGATATCGGAATAGGGATTCAGTTCCCCGCGACCGTAGCCGCCGGTGGCCACGAGCGCGATCTGTTCCCTGCCCCGGCCGTGGCCCCTCACATCGCTCATAATGCAATGGAAGAGCTTCTTCATTAGGGTATCGACCATTGCCGCTATGGAGCGGACAATCTTTTCACCATCGGCTCCGGCCGCATGTTCGCTCCGGATGATAGCGTTGTACCGGCTCAGGAAGTGCTTGCCGGCGGCCAGGTACAGAGGGCGCTTTTCCTCAAAGGATGCCTTGCCGGAGTCTCCGTGGGACTGGTGGATGTCGGGGAAAAACCTGTCGATATCGAAATTCATAGGTGTCTATATGGCGCTCAGTGAAGTCCCTTGATATAGTTCCGAATCCCCATCAGGATGCCTGAAGCGGTCGTTTCCTGATACTCCTGGCTCCCAAGCAACTCTGCTTCGTGTTCGTTGCTGATGAATGCCACCTCCACGAGAATGCTGGGCATTGTCGCCCCCACCAGCACATAGAAAGGACCCTGCTTCACTCCCAGATTCCGGGCGCCGGCGTATTTCTTCGCAACCCTGTCGCAGAGAGATTTCTGGACGTCATCGGCCAGCCGGGCCGAGTCGTTGATTTTGTAGTTGGCCATGAGATCAAACAGTATCGACTGGAGAAGTCCCACCTTTTCCAGTGACGTGTTGTTTTCGCGTGCCGCAACGCGTGCCGCCTTGTCGGTTTTGGCGAGATTCAGGTAGTAGGTTTCGATGCCGGCCGTCGATTTGTTCAGGGATGCGTTGGCGTGAATGGACACAAACAGGTCCGCGTTCACCTTGTTGGCAATGGCGGTCCGCTCCTCCAGGGGGATGAAGATGTCGGTGGAACGTGTCATTACCACATCAATCCCCATTTCATGCCTGATTTTCCTGGCGAGCTTCTTCCCGATTTCCAGCACTATATCCTTTTCCCGTATCCCACCCGGCCCCACCGCGCCCGGATCATGCCCGCCGTGGCCGGGATCAACGACGATTCTCCTGACCTTACCCGGTTTTCCTTTGGCCGATACGGCTTTGTCTTCTTCACCGACCGCTTCCTTCCGGATGTCGGGCTCAGGCTCAGACGCCTGAATACTTTCTTCCAGTCGGGAGATTTCCGTCCTCCGCTCCCCCCTCACATCAATGATGATCCGGAATGGGTCAGACAGGGGAAATATCTTGTATTCCTTGATACTCTCAATGTCCAGGACCACGCGGACCACGTCGGGCCGAAACTGGCCGACACGCGCCATCTTGAGCAGTCCGTCGCCAATGGGAATATCCTTGACCCCCGGCGCGACGCGGGCGCCGGAAATATCGATATAGACCCTCTCCGGCAGATTTACCGTATGGTCGCGTCGCAGCTTGTGGTATGCAAATTTCACCTCCCGGTCCAACGTAACCGAGACTCGGCTGTAATCCGGGTTTGACCAGGAACGCATCTCGGTCACAAGCGCGGAAGGGAATACCGGCACGGCAGGCGCCTCTCCCAAAGTTCGTCCGGATCCCGCGGATTTTCCCTCTCCCTTTTGCGATGAAGATCGGCGATCGACTTCCTTGGCGCGGACCTTGGAGACCAGGGTGCGCCCTGCCATCGTCCCAGGGGAGACTCCGTACTTCGTAACCGCTGTTTCCTCCGCACCGGGAGAACAGGGGAGGAAGAAACAGCATGACACAATAAGTAGCGCAAACAAGCAGGTTCTGCTCACCACGTCACACCATCCTTTTCAATTGATCCAGGATATTCAGCGCCTCAAGCGGGGTCAGGGTGGCAATGGAAATCGCATCGAGTCTTTTCCTCAGCGGGTCTTCCGTTTCATCAAAGAGCTGCAACTGGGGAGATGCGGGAGCGACGGACTGCTTCTTGCCTTTTGCGATGCGCGGAACGCCGCCTTCCGCGTATTCGCCCTTTTCAAGGTTTCTCAATATCTCCCGCGCGCGCTCGATTACCTCCAGGGGAAGCCCCGCCAGCCTCGCCACCTGGATCCCGTAGGAATGGGATGCCCCGCCTTCCGTTATCTTCCGCAGGAAGATGATCTGGTCGTTCCACTCCCGCACCGCAACGGTGTAATTCTTGATCCTTTTGCGGGTGACCGCCAACTCGGTCAGCTCATGGTAGTGCGTGGCAAAGAGTGTCTTTGCGGCGCAGGATTCGCTGTCGTGGAGAAACTCGGCAACCGCCCAGGCAATGGAAACTCCGTCAAAGGTGGAGGTGCCCCGCCCGATCTCATCGAGAATGATGAGGCTTCTGCGGGTCGCGTTGCGCAGGATATTGGCCGTCTCCATCATCTCCACCATGAAGGTCGACTGTCCCCTCGCCAGGTTGTCGGCAGCGCCGACCCGGGTGAAGATGCGGTCCACGATCCCGATATGAGCTTCAGTAGCCGGTATGAAGCTCCCCATCTGGGCCATGAGGGTCGTGAGCGCCACCTGGCGCATGAAAGTCGATTTTCCCGCCATGTTGGGACCGGTGATAATGAGCAGCTGGTTCTCGTCCGTATCCAGCAGTACGTCATTGGGGACAAAGCGTTCCGATAGTGATACCGCCTCTATGACCGGATGACGTCCCTCGATAATGGAAATCCGCTCTCCATCATCAATCACGGGACGGCAGTAATCCCTTTCATGGGCCAGCTCCGCCAAGGCGGACAGGACGTCGAGGGTCGCGAGACTGTCCGCCGTCCGGGCTATCCGTTGACCCTGGCCGGCCACCTGTTCCCGAATCTCCTGAAACAGGGAATACTCCAGGTCGGCAATCCTCTCCTCCGCATTCAGGACCTTGTCCTCGTACTCTTTCAGTTCGCCGGTAATGTAGCGTTCCGCGTTGGCCAGGGTCTGTTTCCGGATATAGTCATCAGGTACGCCGGAGAGGTTGGCCTTTGTTATTTCGATGTAGTAGCCGAATACCTTGTTGTAGCGGATTTTCAGGGAATTGATCCCGGTGCGGGCCTTTTCCCTGGCTTCAAGGCGCGCGATAAACCCTTTTCCTTCCCTGCTCACGGACCGCAACTCGTCCAGCTCCGGGTGGTAACCGTCGGCGATGATGCCTCCGTCGCGGAGCAGGAACGGCGGGTTTTCCACGATTCCGCGCGTCAGCAGGTCAACGACATCCTCCAAGGGGTCCGTACCGGTCAGGATATCCCGCAACAGCAGGGAAGTACTTCCGGCCAGCGCTTCACGAAGCGCCGGCAACCGCAACAGAGATTCTTTCAGTGCCGCAAGATCCTTTGCGCCGGCTCCGGCCATACTGATTCTGCCGTTCAGCCGCTCCAGATCCTGGATACCGGAAAGGAGGGAAACAATCTCACGACGCCTGCCCGGATCCTCAACAAGCTCTTGTATGGCATCCTGCCGTTGCTTTATTTTTTCAATAGATACAAGCGGGTAATTAATCCACTGCCTTAGCTTTCTACCCCCCATGGCCGTGACTGTCCGGTCCAGCAGCCCGAGCAGGGACCCCTTCTTGCGGTTTTCGGACAAAGTGCTTGTCAGTTCCAGATTTCTCCGCGTCGCCTCGTCCAGCACCAGGTGTTCGGCGGTCGTATAGGTGGAAATGCCGGTTATATGGCTGACGGTTCCTTTCTGTGTCTCCTTCAGGTAGTGGAGGATGGCGCATGCCGCCGGCATACCCTGCCGCATGCCGCCGCATCCCAGCGCTTCTGGAGACGCGACGCCGAAATGGTCGGTCAGCCGACGCCTGGTGTAGTCCTGGTCGTAGACCCATTCTTCCAGGAACGTGAGAGACTTTCCATCTGTCACCGGGTGCAGGGCACGCAGCTCCCTGGTGTCGCGCATCGAGGAAGGCACGACGATCTCCCGCGGGTTGAGGCACACCATCTCGCCCAGAAGAGCCTCGATCCCCGTCACCTCCGTCATCCTGAACTCACCGGTCGTCACGTCCAGGTATGACAGGCCCCATCTCTCGTCTTTCGAACAGTAGACCGAGACGAGGTAATTGTTCTCCTTCGGCGTGAGGGTATCGCCTTCCAGCACCAGTCCCGGCGTTATTACCCTGACGACCTCCCGCCTGACAATCCCCTTGGCCGCCTTGGGGTCCTCAACCTGTTCGCAGATGGCGACCTTTTCGCCCGCTTCGATGAGCTTGGCGATGTACGGGTTCGCGGAGTGGTACGGGACACCGCAGAGCGGCACGTCGGCGCCGTCGGCATTCCTGTTGCGCGATGTCAGGGCAATATCGAGAATTCGGGACGCCTTGACGGCATCCTCCAGAAACATCTCGTAGAAATCGCCGAGACGAAAAAACAGAACCGCATCGGGGTACTGCGACTTGATCTCGAGATACTGGCGCATCATTGGGGTTACGTCAGACATACCGTCCCCTTGCCGGTGCGACAAAACTTCTCTTGTGATCAGCAAACAAAACGATCATGACGGCAATCAACCCATCTGCTCCTGAAAATGAAGGGGGCGGTAGATCGTTTCCTTTTTCGGTTCGATCCTGTCGCGGTAGACGGCCAGATACTCATCCTTCGTCGGGATTCTCCCCAGTACGGATACCACTGCAGCCAGCTCCGCGGAACCCAGAAAGACGCGGGCGCCGTTGCCCAAGCGATTGTCGAAGTTGCGGGTGGAGGTGGAAAAGACCGTCACATTGTCCGGTACACGGGCCTGGTTGCCCATGCAGAGGGAACATCCCGGAATTTCCACATGGGCGCCCACCGCGCCGAAGACGGAAAAGAGCCCTTCCTGCCGGAGCTGGGCCGCGTCCATGCGGGTGGGGGGACAGATCCAGGTGCGGACGTCCGGGTTAAATTTCTCTCCTCTCCAGATCTCGGCAACGGCGCGGAAATGACCGATGCTGGTCATGCAGGAACCGATGAACA
>CALABV010000242.1 GCA_937886325.1 uncultured Geobacter sp. | reverse complement strand
GGGACGTGGCCGCTGCGGCGATCTCGTGGAGCGGCCTCGGCGCTTCCAGTTCCCGTCTGAGGAAATCCCGCTCCTCCTCCGTAAGTCCGGCCCGCTCCAGGTGTGAGGTAATGCGTCCCCGTTCCGCATCGTCCAGAGAGCCGTCCGCATAGGCAGCGGCAATCATGGCGCGCAGCAGCAGCACCGGATCGGTTTCGGCCCGGGCCGGCGATGCGGTGGGGGGAGGGGGAGGCGGTGTGCCTGTTCCGATGGAAGGCGGTCCCGGGGGGACACTACCGGGTGCGCCCGGAGGCGGAGGGGGTGCGACGCTTCCGAGGGAGCGGGCAGGCTCGGGACAGGCGGTATCATTCCGGCTTGCCTTGCTCTGCTCGGAAAAATGCTCGAACGCGGCGATGGCAACCCCCAGGATCCCCATGCCGATGGCGGCCTTGCCCGGCAGGATTCCCGTGTTCGGTTTTGCCAGGTTGCCGATGGATGAATTCAGTGAGCCGTTGAGAAGCCCTCCCAGCAGTTTCGCGGCATCAATCATTGCAGTCTCCTTGTTTGCGCTGGTACGCGTCGAAAGTACGGTAACAAACGGCACTCCCGCCCGGAGCACCGGCCCATTGTAACCATATGGCGGCAATTTTCAACAGGAAAGCCGTTCCGGAAGATATCACGGAACGGCTTTCGTTGGAACCGTCGGGCGCGGCGTGCACCCTGAAACGTCGGACGCCTTCATGCTCCGAATCCGGGGTTATGTATGCGTGGGGTTTCCCAGGTAGGCCCGAATCCCCTCCTCCAACCCCACCGGGTCGAAGCGGAAGGTTTCCCGCCAGGCGCCGTCGCAAATGGCGTCTTCCCGGAGCATGCGGATCTGATCGATCGTGACCGGAAAAAAGGAAAAACGCTGCAGCAGGGAGGTAACCGCCTCCATGAGGGGAGGTGGAATCTTCACCGTTCGAACATGCCGATTTCCCAGCACTCCGGCGATGAGGCTGATGAGTTCCAGGTAGGTAATGCGATCCGGCCCGCAGAGTTCATAGGTTTCTCCGACCGTTTCCGGCATATCCAGGGCCATGCTGAAACAGCGGGCCACGTCCCCGCCGTCGATGGGCTGGACACGGCCGGAACCGTCGCCGATGACCGGAACGACGGGAAGCTTCCTGACAAAGCCCGCGAACCGGTTGATGAAATCGTCCCTGGGTCCGAAAATGACGGACGGGCGGAAGATGGTCCAGTCAAGACCCGAGGCCCGTACCTCCTCCTCGGCCCGGTACTTGCTCTGGTGGTAGCGGGACACGGCGTTCGGTCTCGTACCGAGGGCCGACATCTGCACAAAGCGGCGCACGCCCGCTTTTCGCGCCGTCAGCGCCAGGCAGCGCGTCGCCTCGCCGTGGAGACGCTCGAAGATAATGCCGCGGGCCGGGAACTCGCGGATGATACCCACCAGGTTGATAACGGCGTCGCATCCCGCCATGGCGCCGGCATAGGTTTCCGGGCGCGTCACGTCCCCTTCCACCTGTTCGATGCCCGGTTCACGGCAGACCGTCCTCCGGTGGACGAGCAGGTGTACTTCGTGCCCCTCCTCAAGCAGGGCGCAACGAAGATGGCTGCCTACGAATCCGGTGCCTCCGGCAAGAAAGATACGCATGGGGATATTCTCCGAAATTGGAATACTTACACACGGCGCACCTTGAAGTGTACCGCCGAATCAGGGGATTTCCAGGGTGGGACCGCCCGTCACGGGGATGGCGGGTTATCGGGGGGGGATCCCCCGGTGGAGCCGGCAAGCGGCCGCACCCGGCTTCTGCCGAGCCGTTTCATCAGCTTCCAGAGGGGTCCCTTCACGGGGAAATGGCGGAGAGCGGTCATCATGGCGTCGCTCATGTTGATTTCCAGCCCCGGCGCCACCCAGTTCCTGCGCTTCATGGCCTCAGCCGTCACCAGATCGCACAGGATATCCCGTACGTGGGGAGAGAGGTAGAAAACCGGCTCAAGGAGGGGAGTTTCGGGGGTAATGACCCCCTCTTCCACGGCCCGGCGATGGAGAGCGGTACCGGGGTAGATGCGGATGCCGGTCATGCCGATCACCGCGGTGGGCTCCACCTGATCCATGAGAGAAAAGCTCTCCAGGACCGTTTCTTCCGTCTCGCCCGGTCCGCCGAACAGGATGTAGTGGGCGAATTCGACGCCGAGCTCCCGGCACAGGGCGGATGCCGCCCGGATATCGTCCGTAGTGAACGATTTGCCCAGGTTGCGGAGCATAACGGCTGAACCGGAATCGCTGCCGAATTCAAAGGCATCGCACCCCGCCTCCACCATGGCGCGCACCAGCTCCGGGGTGACGAACCCGGGATTGACGAACGCCGTCCATTTTACGGGAAGCCCCGCTTTCGCGAGCGCCCTGCAGAGCCGCTCGGCAAATTCCATGGGATAGTTGAAGATGTCGTCTACGAAATAGAGGTACTCGGTACCGTACCTTTCCACCAGCGCCCGAATCTCGGAGATGATGTCCTCCACCTGCCGCGTCCGTATCCTGCTTCCCTCCAGGATCGGATAGGTGCAATAGATGCAGGAAAAGGGGCATCCCCTTTTCGTCTGGATGTTGGCCATTCCCCCCTGCCGGTTGTAGCGCTCCACCTGGAAAAGGTCCCGTTCCGGCGTAGCGATGGCCTCCACCGGCAGCGGCGGGAGCACGGAATCACTCCCCTTCACCACCACCCCGGGAATCCGGCCGGGCGGCTCCCCCCGGCTGATGCACTCCAGGAGGCGAGGCAGGACCTCCTCACCCTCGCCCACTACCCCGTAGTCTCCGCCGAGGTACTCCAGCAGTTCCAGCGGCATGAGGGAAAACCCCGAGCCGCCCAGAATCACCGGCGCCGTGCCACGGCACAGTTCCACCACTCCCCTGACCCCTTCCAGGTAGGAACGGAAGCCGGGATACGTGACATTGTCGATATTGCGGATGGAGATGACCACGGCGTCGGGCGTGAATCCGGAGAGCGTTTCCGCGATGAGCGCTTCCGGATCCTCGGCAAAGCAGAGATCAACGGCGCGCAGCCGATGGCCCGCGGCCTTCAGCGGGCCGGCAAGGAAAGAGAGCCCGAGGGGAAAGACCGGGTAGGGGCTTGTCTCCCGGTTCGCGGAAATCAGCAGAATATCCATCAGACCTCCAGGTAGGCGAGCATCCGGTCGATTCGTTGCCTGATGAGTGGGGGGGCGGAATACTGCAGGGTCCCGTTGCGGTCGGTGAGCACCAGGACGGCGCGCCCCGACGCGCGCTGAACGCCGTCCGGTCCCAGGATCTCGCAGAGGAACTCCAGGGTGGCGGTCTCGGTGCGCCGCACCGAGGTCATGACCCGCAACTCCTCGTTAAAGCGAGCCGGTCGCTTGTACTTCAGCTCCAGCGCCACCACCGGCGCCAGAAAACCGGCGGCCGCCACCTGGTCCGCGTCCAGATCGAACCTGCCGGCCAGGTCGTTTCTTCCGATCTCCATCCAGGCGACGTAGTGGCCGTGCCAGGCAACCTGGTAGGAGTCCACCTCGTTGAATCTGACGCGTACCCGTGTCTCATGATATTTCATAGGGATCTCGCGGCCTCGTTCTCGATCCAGCGGTTGTACTTCTTCAACGCGTCGCCGACACCCACTTCGACACACCTCGTGACACCGGCGGCCAGCAATGCCCGATAGCTGTTCTCCCAATAGACGGGCAGGAGGAGCTCACGCAGCAGAAAATCCGCAACCTCCGCGCCTGTCAGGAAATCCTGGTCGATATGGTTCACGAGAGGAACGGACGGCTCCCCGTAGCGGTACCCGGCGATAACGGCCCGCAGTCCGTCGGCGACCTCCTCCATGAGGGGCGTATGGAGCGGCGCGTCGCACGGGAAGACCTTTGCGGAAAAGGCGCCGTCCTGCAGGGCCTCGGCCACGGCCGATTCTATCTTCATGCGCTCACCGGACAGGAGAAAATGCCGCGAGGTATTGTGGTTCGCCAGATGGACCCCGTTGTTCTCGGCAATGGCGAGCAGCGGCTCCAGGGGGAGCCCAACCATGCATCCGAGGGCGTAGTCACCGGTCTCCGCCATGCGCGCCATGCAGCGGCCGATGCGGAAGGTGAGCTCCAGCGCGTCACCTTCCGCAAGGGAGCCGCTCACCGCGAGGGCCGCGTAGATTCCCATGCTGTGCTCGGCGATCAGGTTCGGACGTATCCCTTGCAGGGAAAGGCGTCGCGCCTGGTACAGACTCATGGCGGCGCCGTATACCTGAAGCGCGACGCTCTCGGTGGAAGAATCGCCGTTCCAGCAGAGATCGTGGAGGGCGAGGCCGGTCCGCTCATGTGCAAGCCTGGCTATGGCACGGAAATCGTCGTCATCGGGCGGCTGGGGGCCGGGAAAAAGCGGCTGCCCCGGAAACATGAAACAGTTCATTGTGAAGACCACTCC
>CALABV010000241.1 GCA_937886325.1 uncultured Geobacter sp. | reverse complement strand
ACGCCCGGTGGCCAACCCTGTGCTGACCAATAAAAAACGCCGGATCGCGCCTTCATTGGGGAAGGCGCTACATCCGGCGTCGCAATGGCTACATTTGGCGTAGCGGAAATATTTTTTAGTTTTTTCTTCCTGGGTGGCCCCGGGTCACTCGTTGACTATCGGGCGGACCTCCCAAACGATCTCCTCTTCGGTCCGGTAGACCGGTTCGTTGCCGCACTTGATGGACTCCTTCAGGTGGGCGGCCAGCGGCTTGTCATACTTTTCCAGATACGTGATGGCCCGGTTCACGGCACTCCGGAAGGCGTCGCGGATGTTCTTCCGCTTGTCGTTGGATTTCCGGAGTTTGCCACCCAGACCAACCGCCTCGTTGATTGCGGCGGTGATCTGGGTCATTTCGTTCTCGAGCCGCTGGATTTCGGCATCGTTGTTTTCTGCCCGGGCTTCTTCAATTTCCCGAAGAAGCTCGTGAGCCGTCTCCCGGTATTGCTCGACGGCCTTGCGGTCGGCAACGAAGCCGGTATCACCCAACGGAACCCCCTGGGTGACCTGAAAACCTTCGTCGGTTTCATTGGAGTTCAGGACCGCGTTGCAGCTATCGATGGCAAACCCGCAGACGATCTCATAGACCGAGGTTTCCTTGTTGGGCCTTGCCAGGAGGAAGTTGATGTACTCGGCTCCTTTGTCAACACCCGTCACGAGCACCTCGGCGTTGCCGTTAAAGCGTGCCGCCCAGACACCCCCGCGCTTCCTGAAGTAGTTGTCCGGCTGCTTCTGCTCAACCGGAATGGCGGGGACGGAGATTACCGATCCCGATTCATAGACCGTCCTGAGTAGGCAGTCTCCCGGCAAGGTGCGTTGGCGGATGGCGGTGATGTTGCGGCCAACCATTGTGTCCATTGCATCGCAGACCTCCTTGGCGTGGCGCTTGTAAAGGTCATAGACCTTCTGGGCCACTTTTCCGGAGTTCCCATTAAGGTAGCGGAAGACCCGACTGACCTCGCTGAATCGGGCGATAAACTGGGTGATGTCGTCCTGCTCGCGTACCTGATTGGCACGCTCCAGGTACGCGGCTGTCATGATCTTGTCCTCGTCCTTGCTTCGGCTTTGGGTGAAGATGTCGGCTTTATAGGCTTCCACTGGGTCATATTGATCGGCTTTTGCCGCAATCATGGCAAAACGCCTGTCGATACACTGGGAACACGTTCCGCAATGCGTATGGTGATTGGTCATCTCCCAGGTATGGGTGCAGGTGGTCGATGCCGCGATCATGTCCTGGCATCCGGCCTTGGTGATCACCTCGATGACACCGGCCTTGGTTTTCCAGATGTAGGGATTCTCAATCGTGAACGGTTCGCCAGCCACCAGGCTGATGATTTCCTGAAAACCTCGGATCACCCTGGGGTGGGTGGTGCGTGTTGCCCGGCCGCCGACTACCTGAGCGCAGACCGGCAGATTCAAACTGATGACCCCGTTTTCGTAAAAACGGACGCTTTTCAGATTGAGCATTTTTGCGATGGTCGCCCCGATAGACACATAGAGGAAGGATCGGCTGCGCTGGGTGTACTCGTAGTTCAGCCCCTTGTTCTTGTTGACCCGGACGCCGATGTGTAGCGGGGCGTTTTCCCCAGCCTTGTCGGCAATCATCTTTTCCAGTCGCCGGTGGCGCGTGTTGAGCTTCGGTGTCGATTTGTGGGTAACAAGGACGACCTTGTGTTTTTCATTCAGAACTTCATCGATGGCTCCCGCCAGCGAGTCCAGCCCACCTGAAAACATCACTACCTGTTCCGGATAGCCGAAGAGCCGTCCGTCATCATCAAATTTCAGATATCCCTGGAATGCCTGAGCCTCTTTCAGTTTGACGAACTCGAAGTGATAGTTGTCGTCAGACAAGAAACCAAGCGTGGAGCGCAGCGCCTGGTGGATATCGTCTCCGTTCCAAAAATCTGGCTTCCGCACCGGGATGATGAAGTGCAGATCCCTGCGCCAGCCATGGCCAAAAGAATCGACGTCGTCGGCCCCTCGTGGGATGGCCTGATCGGCACTGTAAACGTAGGTGGCGATTTCGAGCAGGTCCTGGAAAGAATCAGGCACGTCCTTGCTCATCTTTTTGTGGATGTCTTCAATGCGTAGGGTGATCTTGTCCGGCCCATCCTTGCCCCAAAGGCGCAGGCGCAGATCACGGTCAGGATTTTCTTCAATCCCATCGGTCGGTGCGTTCCCACAGATGATATATCGTTTATCTTGCATCGGCTCGCGCTCCTTCTTTTAGCTCGTCCTTCATCTTTTTCAGCGCGTAAGAGGCGAAGCCATTGGAAGACTCCCTGGAGATGTCACCACCTTCTTCGTACCTGTGCTTCGAAAACCAATCTGCTGAAAACTGCTCGACGATCAGGGACGCCTCTTTACAGTGCGTGTTCAGAGCCTTCTCGAATTGTCCCATTTCATTCATGGTGGCAAAGCGCTGGCCCTCGCCCAGATGGGTAGCCAGCGTTTTTGAGAGGAAGTAGTTCATGCTCTCGTTGGTCAGCTTGGCGAAGAAAGTCCGCGACAGCTCTCCGAACTCCCGCTTTTTCCCGAGCGCTGCCAGTGCGGCCCGAACATCATCTGGCCCGGGGGCGAAGAGAGACGGCAGTTTTGGTGAGATGTGCTCTACCAGGGCTCCGACCAATGCACGCTGAGACATTTCACCGAGGTCGGATCGGCCACCGTTGGACTCCAATTTGTTATCCAGGGCCTCGGAGACTGCGGCTGCAAGATCGGGAAGAGATGTATCCTGCGGCAGGTTGACGCCGAGGGATTGGAGATGCTCGCCGAGGTTCTCCTTTTTTGCGGCAATGGCGAGTTGCGTCATCAACCAGACCGCCTCGGTGAACCCCTTATCGTTGAGCACGAAGGTGAATGCTTTATCGGCTGCCCGGATTGTTGCGTTTGCGATTTGGGACACGTCGGCACCGGCCGTGATCAGGCCGACCACCTCTTTCCATGCCCTCGACCTCGGAAGGCTTCCAAGTCTGACGTGCCCCATGTCGATCTCCTTATTTTTCGCGACCCAGCATCGTTATTCGGGCCTCCTGATGACGACGATGCTTCGGGCCTTACGAGCTTCTTTCTTCAGATAGCCTTTCCGTACCAGTTGAGCGATCTGCTCGTGGGCGCTCGCGTGGCTGATACCAAGGACTTCCGACAATTCTTTCACCGTTGGCGGCAACCCCTTTTCATCGATGATTTGGCAAATGACCCTCAGCGTGTTTGCTTGTGGGTCGGTTATTTCCGATACCTTTTTCTTTCCCATGGCGATTGCTCCGTGTCGTAGCCACTGAGCGGATTAAGCCCAATTTATGACCACAAAATATACGACCTGATGAACATCAGGTCAATCAAAAAAACAGGACTTCTCGTCTGATTCCGTCATCTTGCACGTCCCTCCGGTAGGTAACGAACGCAAGTCCGGTTCAAGCCGGATGTAACCAGATAACCGACCAGAGGCGGAGCTGAGGCGGTTGTGGGTGCCATAGAACGCGCATCCCGACCGCCGCCGTTTTCTGGTATCCACGCCATCCAGCCCCCCGGTCCAACCGGAGGTGTTCGATGTTGGATGTACA
>CALABV010000240.1 GCA_937886325.1 uncultured Geobacter sp. | reverse complement strand
ATTACAGGAACAGCAGCAGACTGACCGCCATCACCGCCATGCCGGCTATGAGCCCATACACCGCCAGGTGATGCTCGCCGTATTCCTCGGCCGTGGGGAGAAGCTGGTCAAAGGAGATGAAGACCATGATACCGGCAACCATGCCGAAGAGGATACCGAACACCGTCTCGTTGAAGAAGCTCCTGAGAAGGAAGTACCCTGCAAGCGCTCCAACCGGCTCCGAGATGCCCGACAGAAACGAGTAGCCGAAGGCCTTTTTCCTGCTGCCGGTAGCAAAGAAAATCGGGATCGAAACGGCGATCCCTTCGGGGATGTTGTGGATGCCGATGGCCACCGCGATGGCGCCCCCCAGCGACGGATTCTGGAGGGCCGCGGCAAAGGTGGCGAGCCCTTCGGGGAAGTTGTGGATGCCGATGGCAAGGGCGGACAGCACCCCCATGCGCATCAGTTTCCCGTTCCCCGCTCCGTTTATCGGAGCAGAACCCATCTCTTCGATGGTGTGCATCTCGTGGGGGTTTTCAAAGGAAGGGACCAGTTTGTCGATAAGGGCGATGACCGCGATGCCGAAGAAGAAGGAGAGCACCGCCAGCCACGACCCCACATACGTTCCCAGGGGGGCGGAGAGCGCCGTCCGTGCCTTGGCGAGTATCTCCACCAGGGAGACATAGATCATCACCCCGGCGGAGAAACCGAGGGCCACCGATAAGAAACGGGTATTGGTCTTGCGGGCGAAAAAGGCGAGCGCGCTGCCGATGCCGGTGGCAAGCCCTGCCAGAATAGTCATGCCGAAGGCGACGCCGACGCTTCCCGTATGCATGATGCCTGTTCCTCCTTGCGGTTGTGACTATCTCGCGCTTCGCTACCAGCCCTTGCGCAGAATCTCGGCCACGTCCCTGGCGTGATAGGTGAGGACCAGGTCGGCGCCGGCGCGCTTGAAGGCAATCATGGTCTCCATCACCACGCGCTCCTCATCGATCCAGCCGTTGCGGGCAGCGGCCTTCACCATGCTGTATTCCCCCGAGACGTTGTAGACCGCCAGGGGCAGATTGAACTCGTTCCTCACCTCGCGCACGATGTCCAGATAGGGGAGCCCCGGCTTTACCATCAGAATATCGGCGCCCTCTTCCACGTCCATGGCCGCCTCGCGGATGGCCTCCAGCCGGTTTGCCGGGTCCATCTGGTAGGAGCGGCGATCGCCGAACCGCGGAGCCGAGTCGGCCGCCTCACGGAACGGGCCATAGTAGCCGGAAGCGTACTTCACGGCATAACTCATGATGGGGATGCTGGTGAAGCCGTTCGAATCCAAGGCCTCGCGGATGGCGCCGACCCGGCCGTCCATCATGTCCGACGGGGCGACCATGTCCGCCCCGGCGCGCGCGTGGGAGAGGGCCTCCTTGCAAAGGAGCTCCAGCGTGGCGTCGTTATCCACGTCCCCGCCCCGAATCAGGCCGCAATGACCGTGGTCCGTATACTCGCACATGCAGACATCGGTGATGACCGCCAGCCCCGGCACGTTCTTCTTGATCTCCCTGACCGCCTCCTGGACGACCCCCGTCTCCCGGAAAGCGCTGCTCCCCACGGCATCCTTGGTTTCCGGGATGCCGAACAGGAGCACCGCCGGGATCCCCAGTTCATGGACCTCCCCGGCCTCCGCCACGATGTTTTCCACCGACTGTTGATGGATGCCGGGCATGGAGGACACCTCCGTCCGTACCCCCCGGCCGTAGATGGCGAACATGGGGTAAATGAGGTCGTTGACGGAGAGGGTCGTTTCGCGAACCATCCGTCGGAAGACATCCTTGCCTCGGATGCGGCGGGCTCTGTAGGTGGGGAAAAACATGGGACAACCTCCGGTTTTCGGACTGGATTTTCAGCCACGACGGGATTGAAGCGGATTGGAACGCCCGTCTGTTCCTGCACAGTATACCCGTCTTGTCCTGTAGAGAAAGTCTTTTTTGACACCTTTACCATTCTTCCCGGTGCAATGTCTCAGGCGACTATGAGGGAGGTTGCCCTTTCAAGAAGACAGGAAATCGGGACATCGGGTAATCAGCGCTTCACTTAGAATACTTCAATGGGATCATATTGCCCCATCAACCGATGAGTGGTATGGTTTCTTTAGTTTATTACGGAGCCGGGCAACACCATCAGCAGTTTGGCATCATGCAGTTTGGCCTGCAAAAGCACTTTTCATGCCGTATTCCGGGTCTGGATGTCCGTTGAATCTCCAGCGCGGGAAGACATCAAGGAGGCACCATGAAGAAAGCAAAGGCTTACATGCGGTTGGTTTCATGGCTTATTATCGGTCTTTTGGCAGTGCCCCTGGAGCTTATGGCCCAGGGAGACGGCGAGGCTCCGCCTCCCGCGTTCCAGCAGGCGGAGCTTGAGCAGATCCTGGCGCCCGTCGCCCTCTATCCCGACGATGTGCTGTCGCAGATACTGATGGCGTCAACCTATCCCCTTGAGATTGTGGAGGCGGACCGCTGGGTCAAGCAGAACAGCAGCCTCAGGGGGGATGCCCTGGCGGCGGCACTGGAGAAGCAGAGCTGGGACCCGAGCGTCAAATCCCTGGTCAATTTCCCCCAGGTCCTCGCCATGATGAGCGACAAGCTGGAGTGGACCAGTAAACTGGGGAACGCGTTTCTCTCCCAGCAGCCGGATGTGATGAAGGCGGTGCAGACCCTCAGGCAGAAGGCGAAAGACTCCGGCAACCTCACGACAACGAAAGAACAGAAGGTGATAGTGGAGAATGAGACCATCATCATTCAGCCGGCAAACCCACAGGTGGTCTATGTTCCGACCTATAACCCGGTCGTGGTGTACGGCGCCTGGCCCTATCCCGCCTACCCTCCCTACTATTACTATCCACCGGGATACGTTGCCGCGGCGAGCGCATTCTCCTTCGCGGCAGGCGTGGCCGTGGGCGTGGCATGGGGATACGCGTGGGGGAACTGCAACTGGCACGGAAATAACGTCAACGTCAATGTCAACAAGAACATCACCATAAACAACAACATCAACCGCAATGTATACGCAAAACAGTACCAGGGCGGAAGCGGCGCATGGCAGCACGACCCCTCCCATCGGCAGGGCGTCGCCTACCCGAATACCGCAACGGCCCAGCGCTACGGCCAGACCGGCGCCCGGACCACGGGCGCGCAACGGGAGGCCCGCGGCTATGGCGCCCAAGGGTCCGGCGGACAGCAATACACCGGACAGGGAGCGGGCAGGCGTAGCGCACAGCAGTCCGGCAGGATCGAGGGGATGTCCGGACAAAGCAGTGCAGGCCAGGGCGGATACGACCGGAGCGGCCAGAGGTCAAGCGCCTTCTCCGGTGTCCAGAACGGCGGCTATGAAACGAAAGCCGGCGAACGGGGCCTGTCCAGCCGCAGTCAGAGCTTCGCGGGCAGCGGGGCCTCCTTTGGCGGAGGGGGGTTCTCCCGTCGTGGCGGCGGCCGAAGATAGCCGGTTTTGCATGTTTCAAGACACGTTCACGGATACAGGTATCATTTCTGAAAGGTGGAACGGGCGACCGTTTCCATGGATACAGGAGGAGTCAATGATGTTTCTCACACGATGCCACGACAAGAAGAGCTCCGTATCATGGCGGTTGCTGGCGCCGCTTTTTCTGTTCATCACGGTTTTCGCGGGTCCCGCGCTCACTGCATCGGCCGCCGCGGAAAAGCAAAAGGGGTTTTCCACGCCCGATGAAGCGGTGCAGGCAATGGTCAGGGGACTCACGTCGAACAACAAAAAGGAAGTATCCGCAATCTTTGGAAAGGAAGGAAAGGGACTGCCCTCTTCGGGCGATCCGGTAGCAGACAGGGCCGATATTGAAAGATTCGTCCAGGCCTTCAACGAATCACACACGATCCGGATGCGGAGTCCCGAAGTTGCCGTCCTTTTTGTCGGAAGCCGGGACTTCCCTTTCCCGATCCCGCTGGTAAAGGATGAGGATGTCTGGGTCTTTGATACGAAAGCGGGCTTGGAGGAGATCATCAATCGCAGGATCGGAAGGAACGAACTGGGCGCCATAGAGGTGCTTCGCGCCTACGTGGATGCCCAGCGCGAATACTATGGGATGAAGCTCGGCAGAGACGGCGGACAGGAATATGCCCGCAAGCTTTTCAGCGCCAGGGGAAAGCATGACGGACTCTACTGGGAGGTTAAGAGGGACGAGAAAGAGAGCCCCCTAGGCCCCCTGGTGGCATCAGCCGCCCATGAGGGATACGCCAGCAAAGGCAGAAAACCGATTCCCTTTCATGGGTATTACTACCGAATCCTGAAGGCTCAGGGAAGCCATGCCGGCGGCGGGGCGAAAGAGTACATCGTAAACGGGAAGATGACGGAAGGCTTTGCCCTGGTGGCTCATCCGGCCGGATACGGCTCTTCGGGGATCATGACCTTTATCGTGAACCAGGATGGGACCATCTATGAGAAAGACCTGGGAAAGCATACCGACAGGATCGTAAAGGGCATGAAGCTGTTCGATCCGGACGGCGCCTGGAAGCCTGTTCAGGAGGCATCAAGGAATTGAGGTGCTCTGATACCCTTCCCGCAGTCCTCCGGAAGCTGAACCACAATGGGGCGGTCCGCACGGGCCGCCCCATTGTCGCCTAATCGTATCTTCTTGCTGAAGAACCAGCCTATTCCTTGCCTACCAGACTCTCCCCTTCGGCAACCATCAGCTCGCTGATGAGCCTGGTAAAGCGCAGCGGATCCCTGACCGGCGTCCCTTCGGTGAGGAGCGCCTGGTCGTAGAGCAGTTCGCAGTAGTCGTCCAGCTTCCTGTTCCCCTTGTCCTTGTCGAACAGCTTCCGCATGATGGCGGTGATGGGGTGATCGGCGTTCAGCTCCAGCACCCGCTTCGATTCGGGCACGTCCTGGTTCATGGCCTTGAGGATGCGTTCCATGTTGGCGTTCATGCCGTACTCGTCGGCCACCAGGCAGCAGGCGCTGTCGGTGAGACGGCTGGAGAGCCGCACCTCCTTGACCCGGTCCGCCAGTTTTTCCTTGATGAATCCGAGCAGATCGCCGTACTCCTTCTCCGCTTCTTTCCTCTTGTCCTCCAGCTGCTTCTTCTCCTCCTCGGTCTCCACCTCCAACTCTCCCTGCAGGACCGATTTCAGCTTCTTTCCGTTGTACTCGATCAGGCTCTGGACAAGCCACTCGTCGATGGGGTCGACCAGAAACAGGACCTCGTATTCCTTCTTGCGGCAGATCTCCAGGTGAGGAGAATTCTCCACCACGGCGCGGCTGTTGCCGGTGATGTAGTAAATCTCCTTCTGGCCCTCGGGCATGCGTTCCACGTATTCCTTCAGGGAGACAAAGGAACCGCTTTCGGTCTTGGTGCTTTCGAAAAGGATCAGCTCCTGGAGCTTTTCCTTGTTTGCGTGGTCGAAGTGGATGCCCTCCTTCAGCACCGGGCCGAATTCCTTGTAGAACTTCAGGTAGTCTTCCGGGGATTTTTCCTTGGTCTCGGCCAGGGTGGACAGGATCTTAGCCACCAGGTTCTTCTGGATCCTGCGGATCTGGGCGTCCTCCTGCAGGATCTCGCGGGACACGTTCAGGGGGAGGTCGCTGGAGTCCACCACGCCTTTCATGAAGCGCAGGTACTCGGGCAGGAGATGCTCGCACTTGTCGGTGATGAAGACCCGCTTCACATAGAGGTGGACACTCTTGCGGTGTTCGGGCATGAACAGGTCGAAGGGGCGGTGCTCCGGGATGTAGAGGAGGGCTTTGAACTCGCTGGTGCCCTCGGCCGAGTAGTGGATAGTGCGGAACGGCTTGCCGTAGTCGTGGGAGATGTGGTTGTAGAACTCGTTGTACTCCTCCTCGGTGATCTCGCTCTTGGGCCGCGCCCAGATAGCCTTCATGGAGTTGAGGGTCTCTTCCTCGGTCTTGGAGATCTTTTCCGCCCCTTCGATGGGCTTGCCGTCCACGCCGCGCGGGTATTCCTCGCGGGTGACGTCCATGGTGATGGGATACTGGACGTAATCGGAGTACTTCTTCACGATGGAGCGGATGCGCCACTCGTCGAGGAACTCTTTCATTTCGTCCTTCAGGTGCAGGATGACATCGGTGCCCCGCGTCTCTTTCTCGCACTCCTCGATGGTGTAGGCGCCGTCGCCGATGGATTCCCAGCGGGTGGCGGCTGTCTTGTCGCCTGCCCGCCGCGTGACGAGTGTTACGCGGTCGGCGGCCATGAACGAAGCGTAGAAGCCGACCCCGAACTGTCCGATCAGCTCCGGATGGTCCTTGACGCTCTGCTCCTTCAATCCCTGGAGAAATGCCTTGGTGCCGGACTGGGCAATGGTGCCGATATTGGTTTCCACCTCTTCCATGGTCATGCCGATGCCGTTGTCGCGGATGGTGAGAGTGCCGGCTTCCTTGTCCGGAATCAGCTTGATCTTCCACTCCGCGTTGTCCTCCAGGATCGCCTGGTCGGTGTGTGACTCGAAACGGGCCTTGTCCACGGCGTCGGAGGCGTTGGAGATGAGTTCCCGGAGGAAGATCTCCTTGTTGGAGTACAGGGAATGGATTACCAGGTCGAGCAGTTGCTGTACCTCGGTCCTGAAATGTTTGGTAGTCTTGCTCATAGGGTGCGGGTCTCCTCTTTCATTCATTCAAAATCTGTGGTGCGTTCCTGGAGTCTGTAAACTAATCATTCGGGCGGAATTTTGCAAGGTTCCAATGGAGAAATTTTTCGCTCCGTACAACTTCATCCGTCGTGATTCGTACCTCGCGCTGACTCCCGCGGGTTGACACATTTCCGAGCCTGTGGTAGGGTAAATTCCTTGAAAAAGCCCGGTAATACTGCTTTTTTCCTTATGCGGGCCGCCCGGCGGCACACCTTTTCACCCCTCCCGGAGACACCATGTACTATCCCGATTTCGAAACCTTCCGTTCCCTCTCTTCCCGCGGGAACCTGATACCCGTGTACCGCGAGATACTGGCCGACATGGACACGCCGGTCAGCGCATTCCGCAAGATCGACGACGGCCGCTATTCCTTCCTCCTGGAAAGTATCGAGGGTGGGGAAAAGTGGGCGCGATACAGCTTCCTCGGCTCGAACCCGGAGGAGATCATCCGCTCCAAGGGAAACATCGTCGAGATCCTCACGGCGGACGGTTCGACCCGACGGGAGGAAACGGACGACCCGCTGGGGCTGGTCAGGGACCACATGAAACGGTTCACGCCGGTGGAGGTGGACGGTCTGCCTCGCTTCTTCGGCGGCGCGGTTGGCTATATCGGCTACGACATGGTGCGCTACTTCGAGCGGGTCATCCTGACCAAGCCCGCCGTGCTGGATGCCTGGGACAGCTACATGGTCATCACCGACACCATTCTCATCTTCGACACCATCCGCCAGAAGATCAAGGTGGTATCCAATGCCCACATGGAAAACGGCAAGACCCCCGAAACCGCCTACGCGGAGGCCAAAGCCAAGATCGACACCATCGTTGGCAAGCTGAGGACACCGCTGCCTCCGGCAGTGACTCCGCCGTCCGACGGGAAGATCACTTTCTCCTCCAATGTGGATCGCGCGGTGTTCGAAGAGTCGGTGGAAAAGGCCAAGGAGTATGTCAGGGCCGGCGACGTCATCCAGGTGGTCCTCTCCCAGCGTTTCTCCGCGGATCTCACCGTGGAGCCACTGGATATCTACCGTGTCCTTCGCACCCTGAATCCCTCCCCCTACATGTTCTTCCTGCGCCTGGACGACACCCTGGTGGTGGGAGCATCCCCCGAGGTCATGGTCCGCAAGGAAGGGAAACAGGTGGAACTCCGCCCCATCGCCGGGACGCGGCCCCGCGGCAGGACGCGGGACGAGGACGAGCGCCTGGAGCACGAACTCCTGTCCGACCCCAAGGAGTGCGCCGAACACGTCATGCTCGTGGACCTGGGCAGAAACGACCTGGGTCGAGTGTGCCGCACCGGAACCGTGCGCGTTTCGGAATTGATGGTGGTGGAGCGCTATTCCCACGTCATGCACATCGTCTCCAACGTGCAGGGAGAGTTGGCTGGGGGACACGACGCCTTCGACGTGCTGCGGGCCACCTTCCCGGCCGGCACCCTTTCCGGCGCGCCCAAGGTGAGGGCCATGGAGATCATTGAAGAGCTTGAGCCGGTGCGGCGCGAGATCTACGGCGGCGCCGTTGGCTACTTTTCCTTTTCCGGCAACATGGACATGGCCATCGCCATACGCACCCTGGTGGTCAAGGACGGCAGGATCCACCTCCAGGCAGGGGCCGGTCTGGTGGCCGATTCCGACCCGGCCACCGAGTACCAGGAGACCGTCAACAAGGCCCGGGCCGTGGTGAAAGCCATCGAGCTGGTGGAACAGGGGCTGGATTGATTTCCGGATGATTCGGGTGAAACATGTACCCAGTTTTCTTATGACCAAGCACGCGGAGTATTCATGACCAGAGACCAGGCACGATCAAAAATCATCTTCGCCCTCGACTTCGACACCTTCAACACGGCCAAGCACTGGGTCTCGACCCTGTCCGGCCGGGTCGGGATGTTCAAGGTGGGGAAACAGCTGTTCACCGCCTACGGACCGGACATCGTGCGCATGATAGAGAACTTCGGCGCAGGGGTGTTCCTTGATTTGAAGTATCACGACATCCCCAATACGGTGGCCATGGCCTCCCGCGAGGCGGCCCGGCTGAGGGTGAAACTGTTCAATGTCCATGCCCTGGGCGGGTATGACATGATGGCGCGAACCGTAGAGGTACTGAACAAGGAGTTCCCGGAAGGCGGGCGTTCCAAGGTGCTGGCGGTGACCATCCTGACCTCTTCCACGGCTGAGACCCTCCACGATGTGGGGATCGATCGGCCGGTGGAGGAAATGGTGGTGCGCCTGGCGACGCTGGCGAAACAGGCGGGGATCGACGGGGTGGTGGCTTCACCGCGGGAGGTGCCGCTGATCCGCGAGGCGTGCGGGAAGGACTTTCTGATAGTCACCCCCGGAGTCCGGCCATCATTTGCATCCGCCGACGACCAGAAACGGGTCATGACCCCTGCCGATGCGGTTGCGGCGGGGGCCGACTACCTGGTGATCGGACGCCCCATCAGCGCCGCGCCGGACCCGCTCCAGGCGGTGGAGGCGATAGTGGACGAAATTGTTGATGAAAGGAAACCATGAAAGAAGAGATCATCTACGGGTTGAATCCAGTCATCGAGGCCCTCCGCGGCACACGGAAGGTCTTCGAGCTTTTCGTGACCGGTACCGGCGCGGACAAACGCCTGGAAAAGCTCCTGAAGCTGGCCAAAGACAAAGGTGTGCCTCTCAGGAGCCGGGACAAGGCGGACATCTCCCGCCTCTGCGGCACGGATCACCACCAGGGTGTTGCGCTCCGAGTGGAGGGTTTTTCCTATGCGGAACTGGACGAGATACTCGACCGCTGCCGGGCCTCCGGGGAAAAGGGACTGCTGATGGTGCTGGACGGGGTGCAGGACCCCCACAACCTGGGGGCTATCATCCGCAGCGCGGCCTGCGCAGGCGCCCACGGTGTGATTATTCCCAAGGATCGGGCCGCGCGCATCACGCCGACCGTTGAGAAGTCATCGGCCGGGGCCGTGGAAACGGTACCGGTGGCCCAGGTGGTGAACGTGGCACAGACCCTGGATGAGTTGAAAAAGGAAGGCTTCTGGATCTTCGGGGCTGCCGACAGCGCTCCGGATGTCCTCTTCCGGCAGGACTTCACCGGCCCGGTTGCCCTGGTGATAGGAAGCGAAGGGGAAGGCATCCGCCCCCTGGTCAGGAAGAAGTGCGACGGGCTCTTTTCCATTCCCATGCGTGGCGGGGTCAGCTCCCTGAACGCCTCGGTGGCCGCGGGAGTGGCGCTGTTCGAGGTGGTGCGGCAGAGGATGGAGAAGAAGTAGAAAACTATTGGTCAGTGCGCATCAGAAAGGTGATGACCGCGTTTTTGAACCTGTCGAAATCGCCGAGATGTTTCCGAAGAACCAGCATCACTATCTCGGCGTCGACGGTTTCATACTGATGGACAACGATGTTGCGGAACTTTGCCATTTTCTCCATAACCGCGGCAAGCTCCGCCGGAATTGCCCCGTTTTCCGCCAGAACCCGGAAAGTATCGGCGTAGCTGGTCGGAGGCCGCATTGTGCCGCCGGCGACAAGGTGGTTGGCGACATCGGCGCAGGTTTCGATCATCATCTGCAGGGTCCGTTCTACAATGCGCTGGGTCTTCCAGTCCTTTCGGTAATCCTCCAGAGAAACCGGTTCGAACTCACGTATCTGCACAAGATAGAGGTCGAGTTCCGCCAGTTTCCTCATGATCAGGGTTTTATCCACCAATGCCGTACCTCACGGAAAAATAGGTTTCCTCTTTTTTGCTGAAATCGAAGAATTCTCTCAAGGTAACCGACTCGTACCGGTGTCTGCGAAATGGCTCCTTGTCCACGATGACCCTCTTATTTCGCAGTATCCTGCCGGCGAGGCTTACCGGTGCGGTATTGAGAAGTACCAGGTCGATCTCAGCCGTGCCCAGCAGCTCGGAGAGCCTTTCGAAGAGATCAAGCTTCACCTCGGCAAGACCCTCGGCGCCGACAAGGAAGACTGCAAGATCCACATCGGACAAGGGCTTCTGTTCACCCTCGGCCAATCCGCCGAAGTGATAGGCGAAAAGGACCCGGGGGTCGTCCCGGAGCGACTGGATGATCAGGGGGAATCGTCGGGATATGTCTGCCGGGACTTTTTCAAACTTGATCATACCGGGTTCCTCTTGTCACGCCGGAACTATAGCACAATTTCAGCGGTAATCCATTTCCATTCTCCTGCTCGGCTGAAGCCGCTACGGCAGAGCACGACCGCTGTCACTTCACCACTTTCACCGACTTGATCACCACCGGCTTCAGCGGAACGTCCTGGAAAGGCCCCTTTGTGCCGGTCTTGACCGCCGCTATCTTGTCAACCACATCCATCCCCTTTACCACCTTGCCGAAGACCGCGTACCCGTGACCGTCCGGCATGGGACGGTTCAGGCCCTGATTGTCCACCACGTTGATGAAGAACTGGGCCGAGGCGCTGTCCGGATTGGCGGTGCGCGCCATGGCAACCGTCCCCCGATCGTTTTTCAGGCCGTTTGCGGCCTCGTTCCTGATGGGCGCCTTGGTTGTCTTCTCCTTCATCCCGGAGGTGAAACCGCCTCCCTGGATCATGAACCCGGGAATGACCCGGTGGAAGACCGTGTCGCTGTAAAAGCCGTCCTTCACGTACGAGAGAAAATTTTTCACGGTAATAGGCGCATCTTTCTGAAACAGCTCAATCGTGACGTTCCCCTGTGATGTCTCCATGAGCACCGTCGGGTTTTTCGTCGCTGCTCCCGCGGTAAGCGCGAACAGGCCGAGGGTCAGTAAGATAGTCAAGGCGGTAAGGCTTCTTCGAAACATGTGATTCTCCTTTGCGGTGTGGTGTGCCCTTCTTATACTGCATGGATGCCGCGCCGGTCAACCTTCGGCAGGTGTGAAACGGAGCAACGAAAACGTCACGAATCCTATTGGGGGTCTTTGCCGACCGTAGAAGCCAGCCTGTAGTACAGCATGCCGAGATATTCCTTCATGTACGCAGAGGTATCAGCCAGCGAAGATGCCGTCGGCAGAAACGCAGAAGAAGATCGTGGACGCCTATCTCGCC
>CALABV010000239.1 GCA_937886325.1 uncultured Geobacter sp. | reverse complement strand
ACGGTGACGGTGGCCAGTTGCACGAGGGTTACCAGGTACACGTCCTCTTCCTTCAGGATCTTCGAGACCGCCAGGATATGAGCGGCGATGCAGAGGGCGCAGATCGTTGAGAGGAGGTCCCCCCGGCCGAAACCCGCCGCGCCCCCCTGGGTGAGGAGCCAGAGCCCGATCAGCGCCAGGGCGATCCCGAATACGAGGAAACGGTTGATCCGTTCCCTCCAGAAGAGAAACCCGAGCAGAGGGACGAACAGCACAAACAGATTGTTGAGGAAACCTGCCCTGGACACGGTCGTTTCGTTCAGGCCGAGCACGAAGGAAAGGTTGGCCGAGGCGAGGGCAAGCCCCACCGCGCATCCCTTTCCCACGATATCGCGGGTCAGCCGCGGCAGCCTGCCGATGCAGAGGACCCCCATCAGCAGGGTTGCCAGGGAAAAGCGGTAAAAGGCGAAGGTGAGCGGCGGGATCTCCCGGAAGCCGAGCTTGTTGAAGACGAAACTCCCTCCCCACAGGACGGTGGTCAGGACCAGGAAGAAAACGACACGGCGGGGCGAGGGTTTTGATGGAGATTGGTCGACGGTCATGTCGGCAGTAGAAAACGGATTGAATCCCGTGTCAATGGAAAATAGATACTGCATGGAAGCAGTACCCCGGATTCGGCAGGTGGGGTCGTCCTTCGTTCACTCCGAACGGCCCGAGTCGTTCTCTTCGGACGACTCCACCCGCCGTTGTAAGGAAAAAAGGAACCGCTTATGAAAAAAGTATCCCTCGGCAACACCGGCATGAGCATCACCCCCCTGGTTTTCGGAACCCTCCCCCTCGGGCCTCTTCAGGCGGGCATGTCGGTGCGGGATGGCGCGGACCTCATCCGCCATGCCCTGGAGAGCGGGGTCACCATGGTGGACACGGCGGAACTGTACGGCACCTACTCCCATATCCGGGAGGCCCTCGACGGTTTCAATGGCGAGGTCTTTCTCGCCACCAAGACCCACGCGGCAACGGCAACCGATGCCAGGACCCATGTGGAAAGGGCGTTGCGTGAGCTGGACCGGGAACGTCTCGATGTGGCGCATATCCACGGCGCGCGCCTGGCGGATCCCTTTACCGACCGGGCAGCGGTGCTGGATGAGCTGCTTGCGATGAAGGAAGAGGGGAAGATTGCCCACGTGGGTCTCTCCTCCCACTATGTGGCGGCCTTCCGCAGGGCAGCCTCCCATCCCGAAATCGAGGTGATCCACCCGCTTATCAACCGTACCGGGATGGGGATCCTGGACGGTACCACGGCCGACATGGCCGAGGCCATCGCCGCCTGCTCGGGGGCGGGCAAGGGGGTCTACGCCATGAAAGCCCTGGCGGGCGGCAACCTCATCTCCGAGGCCCGTGCCAGCATCCGCTACGTGCTGGCTCTCCCCGGCGTGGACGCCCTGGCCCTGGGGATGCTCTCCCGGGAGGAGATCGACGCCAACCTGGAGCTCTGCACCACCGACACCGCCGATGACGAAGCCTGGGAACAGCTGGAAAAGAGGCGGCGGAAATTCAAAATCATGGAGCAATTCTGCAAGGGGTGCGGCGCCTGCGTGGATGCGTGCACGGCCGATGCCCTGACCCTGGAGGGGGGCGTCGCCAGGGTGGATGAGGGAAAATGCATCCTCTGCGGCTACTGTGCCGCGGCCTGCCCGGAATTTCTCATCCGGGTGGTGTGATTCTTACGGCGCGCCGGTGGGGCAATCCCGGACGCCACGTACTCTGAACCATATGGAGGGAAGCCGATGATAGAGCACTATTCCGTCAGCCCGGATGGAGTGAAGTACCCGTTGCCGGGCCGGGAAGAGTACGCCCGTGAACTGGATCGGCTCACGGGGCTTGTGGAAGAGGCCGGGAACAAGGGGATGGAGATCGTCACCGTGATGGGGGTCGGTTTTGTGGGGGCGGTGATGGCGGCCATTGTGGCCGACACGGTGGACGACACGGGAACCCCGTCCAAGTTCGTCATGGGCATGCAGCGGCCCAGCACCCGCAGCTTCTGGAAGATACCAAAGCTCAACCAGGGCATTTCCCCGGTGAAGGCGGAAGACCCCGAAGTGGATCCCATGATCCGTCGCTGCGTCCTTGAGAAGAAAACGCTTACCGCCACCTTCACGTACGACGCCCTGCGGTTCGCCGACGTGGTCATCGTCGATGTCCAGCTCGATTACACGAAGAACGAGCTGGGCAACGTGACCAACGGACACGTGGAGATGAGCGCCCTTGAGGAGTCCTTCGACATCCTGGCCCACCATATCAAGCCGGAGTGCCTGGTGCTCATCGAAACCACGGTGGCGCCGGGCACGACGGAACAGATTGCGTATCCGGCCATGAAAAAGATCTTCCGCAAACGGGGCATCCCGACCGACCCGCTTCTGGCGCACAGCTACGAGCGGGTCATGCCGGGACGGGATTACGTGGCATCCATCCGGGATTTCTGGAGGGTGTGCAGCGGCATCAACGAACAGTCCAAAGAGCGGGTCGTGAAGTTTCTCACCGAGGTGCTGAACACGGAAAGGTTTCCCCTGACGGTCCTGGATCGGCCCATCGAGTCGGAGACGGCGAAGATCGTGGAGAACAGTTATCGGGCAACGACCCTCGCCTTTCTCGATGAATGGAGCAGGTTTGCCGAACAGAACGGCGTCGATCTCATCAAGGTGATCAAGGCAATCAAGGTGCGACCCACCCACAGCAACATGATCTTTCCGGGGCCGGGAATCGGCGGCTATTGCCTTCCCAAGGACGGAGGCCTGGGCATCTGGGCCTACCGCCATATCCTGGGGTTCGAGGAAAAAATCTTCAGAATGACCCCCATGGCCATCGACATCAACGACACGAGGCCCCTGCACGCTGCACAGCTGGTCAGGGATGCGCTACGGAACATGAATCAGCCAATCGCCAGCGCCGAGGTGCTGATTCTCGGCGCTTCCTACCGGGAAGACGTGGGAGACACCAGGTACAGCGGGTCGGAGATCCTTATCAGGAGACTTGCAGAGATGGGGGCCGAGATCCGGGCGCACGACCCCTATGTGGATATCTGGTGGGAGTTCAGAAACCAGGAGACCTATCCGGAAAACAGCCGCGGCCGCTTTTTCAGGAACCAGAAGAAGCTGGGCGACCTTGAGGTGTCGAAGGATCTGGCGGCCAGCCTCGCGGGTATCGACGCTCTCGTTTTCGCGGTCCGCCATCAGCAGTACCTTTTGCTCGACCCTGACGAGATTGTCGAAATCGCAGGCAAGCCGATCGCGGTCATCGACTGTTTCGGCGTCCTTGACGATGAGAGGATCATGCGCTATCTCCACCTTGGGTGCGAGGTGAAGGGTCTCGGAAGGGGGCACATCCGGAGGTTGAAGCAAAGCGTCACTGCGAACAGGGACTGTTCCTGGACGGACGATGGCGAAAACTGAGATGCGGAACGGGGCGCAGGGATGAGAGAGATAGGATTCACAAGGATTGAGGGGATTCAGGTCGGCCATGCGGAGGACCCGCTGGCGGCCACCGGCTGCACCGTCGTGATCGCCGAGGAGGGCGCGGTGGCCGGGGTTGACGTGCGGGGCGGCGCGCCCGGGACCCGGGAAACCGACCTCCTGAATCCGGTCAACCTGGTGGACAAGGTCCACGCGGTTTTCCTGGCCGGAGGCAGCGCCTTCGGCCTTGCCGCGGGCGCCGGGGTCATGCGCTTTCTGGAGGAAAAGGGTATCGGCTTCGATGTGCAGGTTGCCAGGGTCCCCATCGTGTGCGGGGCGGTGCTGTTCGACCTGGCCGTGGGCGATCCCCGGGTGCGGCCGGATGAGGAAATGGGCTACCGGGCATGCCGGAACGCTTCCGCCGGAGAGTGCGGCCAGGGGAGCGTCGGCGCGGGCGCCGGGGCCTCGGTGGGCAAGGTCCTCGGCATGGAGCGGGCCATGAAAAGCGGGCTGGGATGCCACGCCGTGCAGATCGGGGAACTGCGGGTCGGGGCACTGGTGGCGGTGAACTGCCTGGGGGATGTGGTCGATCCCCTGACCGGAGAGAGGGTTGCCGGCGCCTTGGGGGAGGACGGCAGCAGCCTCCTCGATTCGGAAGAGATACTGATCGGCGAATCAGCCGGGATGAAGAACCGCTTCGTCTCCAACACCACCATAGGGGTAGTGGCCACCAATGCGGCCCTGTCGAAACCCCAGGCCGCAAAGGTCGCGTCCATGGCCCACAACGGATACGCTCGGACCCTGAGGCCCGCGCATACCATGTTCGACGGTGACACGATATTTTCCCTGGCAACCGGTACGACCGTGGCTGACGTAAACGTGGTCGGTCTCCTGGCGGCGCGGGTCATGGAAAGGGCCGTCGTCGCCGCGATCAGAAGCGCCACATCGCTGTGCGGCCTGAAGAGCTGGTCAGACCTTCGCAGGGATGCAAATTAATCAAAGGTAGGGTCGTCATCTATTCCCTCTCCCCTCGTGTGAGAGTGCCAGGGTAGGGGGGGATTTTCGGCCTCAACACTATGACCGTGCACCGCTGAATTTATTTTTCCGGGGAGATTCTGTATGGGTGAAACAGTTCGATTCGGCATTTCCATCGACGACAAGCTCCTGAAGAGCTTCGACCGCCTCATCGAGGAGAAAGGGTACCTCAACCGCTCGGAGGCCATCCGCGACCTGATCCGGGCGTCGCTGGTGGAACTGAAGTGGGAAAAGGGCGACGAAGAGACGGTGGGGACCGTGACCCTCGTCTACAACCATCATGTGCGCGACCTGTCGGACAAGCTCACGGAGCAGCAGCACGCCCACCATGATCAGGTTGTATCGAGCCTCCACGTGCACCTGGATGCCCACAACTGTCTGGAGGTGCTGGTGGTGCGGGGAAAGGCGTGGGAGGTGAAGAAGATCGCCGACGAGCTCATCGGGGTCAAGGGCGTGAAGCACGGCAAGCTGGTGATGACTACAACCGGCGAGGAACTGCACTGAAATAAACCTGGATTAGGCAGTTGGAGTCATCCTTCGTTCACTCCGGATGCCCTTCTTCTGCTGCTCCAGACTCATTTCGCTCAAGCCGATTAACTCACCCTGCGGGTTCGGACACCATCGGCCGGTGACGCTCCATTTCGCCAAGAGCAGCAACGAATCAGGCCAAAGTCGTTCTCTTCGGACAACTCCAACTGCCGCTTTCAGGACAAACACCTGCGGGGCGCTGTGCCACGCCCCGCAAGGCCCCATCTTTCAGGCCCGTACACACCGTCTTTCCCCTTGCCTTTGGTCGGTTTTGACTTTAGACTTATACTTTACTGAACCGTTTCCCGCTGCACCGGGGTTTCCGCCGGAGGAGCAGCAGGAACGGTATTTCCATACGAAGCGAGAAAGGAAAAGGCAATGCCGAAGATTTATATCGTCGACGTAACAAACCGTGACGGGGTGCAGACATCCCGACTCGGACTGGCAAAGTTGGAAAAGACCATAATCAATCTCTATCTCAACGAAATGGGGATCCACCAGAGCGAGTTCGGCTTTCCCTATACCCACCATGAAAAGAATTATATCGCCGCCAATCTGGAACTCGCGGAAATGGGCGTGCTGAGCCCCATCAACCTGAGCGGCTGGTGTCCCATGCGCAAGGAGGAGATCGAGAACTCCTTCGAGACGGGCAAACTGAAGCACGTGAATCTCTCCATTTCCACCTCGCGGCTGATGACCGATGGAAAATTCAGCGGCCGCATCGTGAGGACTCCCGAGGAGAATCCGGATCTCCCCAACCTGCTGGACATCATGGCGGGCAATGTGGAACTGGCGAAGAAGCTGGGAGCGAAGATCGTGGGGGTGAACGCTGAAGACGCCTCCCGTACAGACGACGAGTTCCTCGTCCGCTTCGCCAAGGGTGCAAAGGCAGCCGGCGCCGACCGGTTCCGCTACTGCGACACCCTGGGGTATGACGACCCGTTCACCATCTACCGCCGGGTGCGGATGCTCGCCGAGGAAACGGGCATGCCCATCGAGCTTCACTGCCACAACGACCTGGGCCTGGGGGTCGCCTGCTCGGTGGCCGGGGCGCAGGGCGCCATCGACGGCGGGGTTGACGCCTACATCAACACCGCCATCAACTGCATGGGGGAACGGGCCGGAAACGCCGACCTGGTGTCCGTGATCCTGGCCGTGAAGAAGGCGAGCGGCCTTGCCGGGAAATACCACCTGGACGATCGGGTGGACCTGACCAAGGCGTGGAAGATCGCCAAGTACGCATCCTATGCCTTCGGCGTTCCCATTCCCATCAACCAGGTGGGGGTCGGCGCCAACGCCTTTGCCCACGAGTCGGGCATCCACGCGGACGGGGCGCTGAAGGACCGTCGCAATTATGAGTTGTATGATTTCGAGGAACTGGGAAGGGGCGAGCCGGAGATCATCGACACCGGCAGGGAGATCACGGCGGGCGAGTACAGCGGCATCAAGGGATTCCGCAATGTCTACGGCAAGCTGGAGGTCGAGTTCCACAACGACAAGGAAGCGAACGACATCCTGGAGCTGGTGCGCTACGCCAACGTCCACACCCAGAAACCCCTGACGGACGACGAACTCCGATTCGTCGCCAAATACCCGGATCTTGCCCGGCGGATCATGACCATGACCCCTCTTCGCTGAAGACTCCGACCTGAATCCGCGATGACTGAATGCCGAGGCGAGCGGAATGCGGCACGGATTCAGATCTGTGGAAATGAATACGGTGTGCATCATGCGGACCGGAGAGCCCTGCCGCGGGCTCTCCGGTCTTTTCCGTCAATGGGATGGATTTTCGCCGTTACCTGTATCGCTCATCGGCCTCGTCACTTGAAATCAGGGGGCAGGGTCATGAGCCTCCATATCCAGTTGTCCTTTCCTTCTTCCACATACCGCCAGTTCTGCACATCTTCCACGGTCCTTATCGTAACGGACGGCTCCCGGTAGTACTCGATCTCAATCTCGACAGTCGCTTCGCCCTTCGTTGGGGAGCAGACCTGACTCTTCACCCGAACATCGGTGACATGCGCTCCCTTGGCGGCCTGCACCTTCCGCCGGAATTCCTCACGGAGGGAGTCGGGGGGATACAGGAGTACGGCCTTGTCCAACTCGTTCCAGCGAATAAGGTGGTTGTAATTCTTGGTGCTTTGTTCAAGTTGCCAGCTGATATTATTGTTCCGCAGTGTTTCGCAGCCGCCCACCAGGGCGATGAGCGACAGCAACAGCATGATTCTGAGCAGCATGGTTTCTTCCCTCCGCGGTTAATGTGTCCGGAAGACGGCGGTTGGAGTCGTCCTTCGTTCTCTCCGAAGGCCTGATTCTGCTGCACTAGGCTCATTTCGCTACAGCCGATAAACTCACCCTACGGGTTCGGACAGTATCGGCTGTTGACGCTCCATTTCGCCAAGAGCAGCAACGAATCAGACCATAGTCGTTCTCTTCGGACGACTCCAACCGCCATCTTCCGGTTTATCCCCGCCTTCTGATATGCCTCACCAGTTCGGCGGCGATGGCATGATTGCCGAACGGCGGGATGATATAGAATCCTCCCACCCGATTCCGGGCTGCGTCGATGAATTCCCGGGCAATGGCGAGCCCTTCCCTGACCCCTTCTTCCTTGCCCTTTCCCCGCATCCTGGCCCGGATCTCCTCGGGGATGACGATACCGGGGACCTCGTTGTGGAGAAACTCCGTGTTCCGTTCGCTCACCAGGGGAAGGATTCCCGGCAGGATGGGGATCCCCATGCCGCCTGTCAGCCGCAGCATGGTGTCGAGCCTCTCCAGGTCGAAGAGGGGTTGCGTCTGCACGAACTGGGCGCCGTTGGCGATCTTTTTCTCCAGGCGCGCAACCTGGGTCTCCATTGCTTTGACGTTCGGGTTGAAGGCGGCGCCGATGGTGAACCCGGTTCCCCGGTCGATGGGGTTGCCGGCGCCGTTCAGGCCCGCGTTCAGGTCTCGTAGCAGTGCGATGAGCCCCAGGGAGTTTACGTCGAAGACCGACGAAGCCTCGCTCTGCTCGCCCATGCCGGCGGGATCTCCGGTCACGGCGAGGATGGAGCGGATGCCCAGCAGGCTTGCGCCCATCAGGTCGGACTGGAGGCCGATGAGGTTCCGGTCCCGACAGGTGATATGGACGATCACCTCGATGCCCACTTCCCGCTGGATCAGCTCCGCAAGGGCGATATTCCCCATCCGGACCCGCGACAGGGGGTTCTCCGCGATATTGATGGCGTCGGCCCCGGCGTCCCGCAGAACGCGGCATCCCTCCAGGACCCGGCTGCAGTCGAGGCCCTTGGGCGGGTCCAGTTCCACGGTGATGACGGTCTCCCGTCCCCAGTCGGCCAGGAACCCGGTCCGGACCGGCGCGTGCACCGACGTTTCCGGAACATGGGGCGCGGGCTCCACAACAAACCTGGCGGATGGCTTCATGCCGCGTATCCTTTCCGCCAGTGTGCGGATATGCTCCGGCGTGGTGCCGCAGCAGCCGCCCACCAGGTTGGCCCCGGCGCGGGCCGTTTCCAGGCCGCGGTCGGCGAAATAGTCGGGCGTGGTGCGGTAGAGATAGCGGCCGTCCACGTACTCGGGGAAGCCGCTGTTGGGGTAGGCGGCGAGAGGGAGAGAGGTGACCGCTGCCATGCGCTGGATGTTCCGGGTCATCTCCAGGGTCCCGGCGCCGCAGTTGGCGCCCACCACGGCGGCGCCGGCGGCGGCCAGTTCCAGGGAAACCCGTTCCACGGTCATGCCGCCGGGTATCCGGCCCCGCTCCAGGAAGGCCATGCTGGCGACCAACTGCAGTCCTGTCTCCTTAGCCGCGGCCAGCGCGATCTTCATCTGTTCAAGATCGGAGAAGGTCTCCAGGAACAGCAGGTCTACACCCCCTTCGGCTAGGGCAAAGGCCTGCTCTCGGAACAGGGCGCGCATCTCCTCCGGCGTCGGCGCATCGCTTTCCCCCCGAAACCGGGGGAGGGGGCCGATGGAACCGGCCACGAAGACGTCCCGGCCCGCGGCGGCCTTACGGGCAAGCCGCGCGCCGCTCAGATTCACGTCGAGCACCCTGTCTTCCAGGCCGATGGCCGACAGTCGCGGCCGGTTGGCGCCGAAGGTGTTGGTCTCGATGACCTGCGAGCCTGCCGCGATATAGTCGGAGTGGAGTCCGAGCACCAAGTCCGGGTTGCTCAGGTTCAGGCGCTCGAAACAGGATTCTCCGGCGCCCCCCTGGGCATGGAGCATGGTGCCGATGGCGCCGTCTCCCACCAGAATCCGTTCATGCAGCATTTCCAGAAAATTCATGGTCATGTTCCGTTATCCGTTATCCGTGGTTCGATATATTTCAACGGACAACGGTTTCTATGGCCTTTTCCCTTTGAACCGGCTACAATGCCGTCTCCCGAAAACGATTCAGCCCGGATTAGGCAGGTTCAGGAAAGGTTCCTTCATGCAAATACTCATCGACTGGCTCGTCACCACTATCGGCGCCTTGGGCTACCCCGGCATCTTTATTCTCATGGCCATGGAAAGCTCGGTCATCCCGGTTCCCAGCGAACTGGTCATGCCGCCTGCCGGGTATCTGGCCTACAAGGGTGAAATGAACATCATCGCCGCCATCCTCTGCGGCACGGTGGGCAGCCTTGTCGGGGCCTATGCCAATTACTTCGCGGCCCGTCACCTGGGAAGGCCGCTCATCCTGAGATACGGAAAGTACGTCCTGATTACCGAAGAGAAGTTCGCCCGGGTCGAGGGCTTTTTCCTGCGGCACGGTGAGATATCAACCTTTCTCGGCCGACTGCTGCCGGTGGTGCGCCACCTTATCTCCATCCCCGCGGGGCTGGCGGGCATGAACCATTTCCGCTTCTCCCTCTACACCCTGCTCGGCGCGGGCATCTGGGTTACCGTCCTTACCTACATCGGCTACTTCATCGGCGAAAACCAGGAGCTGATCATGCGCTATTCCCACCAGGCCCTGGTGGTCGTGATTATCTGCAGCGTCATCATTGTGGCGCTTTATGTCCGGCGCCACCGCCGGAAGGAGAGGAGTGGCGCCATATCCGGAGTAACGCGCTCCGATGCCCCCGACGCAGAGTGATTATTTTCGCTTGAGGAGGTAGTGGGATACCCCCCACTCACCTCCGTCTCCGTAACCCCACATCTCGCAACAGGCCATGAAGAACAGCCGCCAGCGCTGCAGCCAGACCGACCCCTCCGCTCCGTGGTTCTCCCGGAGGATGGGGAGTACAACGGTCTTCCGGGAATCGAGGCGGCGGAGCCAGGCTTCGGCGGTCTTCCGGTAGTGGATGCCGGGGACGCTCCACCGGCTTTCCAGCGCCAGGTCGTCTTGAAAACGGGAAAGAAGGTCCTCTGAAGGCATCATCCCGCCGGCGAAGAAATAGCGCCCCAGGTAGGTGTCCTCACCCTCGCTTTCGTAGGGATAGGCGAAACGGCGGTGGCTGAAGAGGTGCACGAACAGCTTTCCGTCCGGTTTCAGCATTCCCGCAATCCTCGCCAGGATTTCCCGCCAGTTGTGCAGGTACTCCAGGAGTTCCACCGCCACGACCCGATCAAAGGTCCCATCGACCCGCACATCGTTCAGGTCGCGGGTGAACGCCCGCACGGCCGTGATGCCCCGCTCCCCGCAGCGGGCCTCGATGAACTCCCGCTGCTGATCCGTGGAGGCGACGGCGGTGACGCGGCACGCGGGAAACTTCTCCGCGATCCAGAGCGCCAGGGACCCCCATCCGCATCCCAGGTCCAGAATCTCCATACCGTCCTTGATTCCCGCCCGTTCGCAGGTCTCGGCCAGCATCTCCTCTTCGGCCCGGTCCAGATCCTCCACGCCCGGCGTAAAAAGGCAGCAGCTGAACTTCATGCGCGGCCCGAGAATCTCCTGGAAGAAGGAGGCGGGCAGACCGTAGTGCCCGCGGTTCCTCTCCCCGATCTCGAGGGCGATTGGCCCTTCGCGCAGTGAAGCCGCGAACTCGTCCAGGGCGGCCCGGTTTGCCTCGTCGCTCCCCTTGTCCCGGGTGATCAGTCTCTTGTCCAGCAGGGTGCGGATTCCCTGGCGGACCAGCGCGTCGGGGACGCGGCCGCGCTCTACCAGGGAAACGAGGGAAAAGGATGATGCCATGATGATTCCTTTCAGGATGGTGTCGTTTCGCACGCCGCCGCGCGCAGCCGCTCCAGATCGTCCCGGTCGAGACGCCAGACCTGGCGGCAGAATTCGCACGTTACCTCAGTGCCCCCCTCACGTTCGATCATGTCGCTGATCTCGGAGGAGCCCAGGGACACGATTGCCCGCTCGATTTTTTCCCGGCTGCAACTGCAGCGGAATGCCAGCGTCCGTTTCTCCAGGATTTTGAACGGGATGCCCTCGAACAGGTCTTCCAGGAGCTGCTCCGGCGTCTTCCCGTTGCGCAGCAGGCATGTCAGGGGCGGCAGGCTTTCGATATGGGCCATGAGACGATCGATTGTCGCATCGTCGGCGCCGGGAAGTGCCTGGATCAGGAAGCCTCCAGCCGCCGATACCCGGTTGTCCGGCTCCACGAACACGCCCAGTCCCACCGCGGAGGGCGTCTGCTCCGACTCGGTGAGATAGAGGGCCAGGTCCTCGGCAATCTCGCTGCTCATGAGCTGTACCATGCCGTGGTACGGTTCCTTCATGCCCAGGTCCTTGGTGACGGTGAGAAATCCGGCCCTGCCCAGGGCGTTCCCCACGTCCAGCTTCCCTTCCGGCGTCTCCAGGTGCACCTCGGGCACCCCCACGCACCCCCGCACCGTTCCGTTGCTGTCCGCCTCCACCAGGATCTTCTTCAGGGGCCCGTTTCCCTCGAATCTCAGGGCCACCCGCTGGCCGGTCTTCAGGAGGGCGCCCATCAGGGCGCCGCCGGTGAGCGCCCTGCCCAGGGCAGCCGATGCGGTGGGCCAGGCCCCGTGGCGGCGACGGGCCTCGTCCGTCAGTTCCGTGGTGATGCAGGCCAGGGCACGGACATTCTCCGTTTTCGTAATGATTCGTACCAGATAGTCGGTCATACCAGCCCCATGGTGAAGTTGAATTCGGATGTTCCTTCAATGGCGGTCCCCCTGACGCAGGCATCCAGGACCCGCTTCCGCTCCTCGCCAGTCTCGCCGGAGAGGTCTGCCACGAGGGAGGGGCAGCCCATATCCCGCAGTCTCCGCCGGTGAGCGGTAAGGGAAAACCTCCGGTCCGCGGTAACGGTGGTGAGGCCGTCGCGGGTTGTCACCGTATAGGCGTCGCCACGGTCGGACACCACCGGAGAGTCGCTCCGCACTCCCTTGATGACGATTTTTGAGGTAATAACCGGCACCGGCGCGAAGATGACAACGCGCCGCTCCAGGGAAAGGTCGGCCGCCAGCAGGTCGCCGAGGTTTTCCGCGTCGTCCTCGATATAGAGGGTGGCGGCTGAGGCCCCCAGGTCCCGCCACAGAAGAAGCGCCTGGCTGTTCAGGGAAAAAAGGCGGTAATCGGTGGAAACCTCCGCTGCCCGGTTCGCCAGCAGAGGGAAATGGGACAGGTTGGATGCCTCGAAACGGGTGAATCCCTGCCCGGAAAGCTGATCGATCGCTTCCCGGTAGAAGGGAAGATCCTCCTCGAAAATGATGAAGGGTAGGCGCCACACCACCCGATCGCCGCGGCCCCGCAGTTTCCCCGTGAAAGCGGAAAGCTGGTGCAGATTGGCCCTGGAAACCGGCAGCATCAGGGTGTCCACCCCCTCCTGGTGGAGGAGGTGGAAATCCCGCAGGTTCTCCACCCGCACCGCAAGACTGTCACGCCGCTCCGCGGCCGCGTTCCTTTTCCCCACAAGCGCAGACAGCGCCGCCTCTTTTGCCCGCCACAGTCTCTCTTTGCGTCCCGAAAGCACTTTTTCTTCCATGCTCCGGTAGAAGGAGCGCCGTATCTCCTTGAGCCGGGCCGCGGGGATAAGGACCGGCGGGAAGCCGGGCGCTTCCAGGGAGTCGAGGGTGAAGGGAGTGTCCCCGCATTTGCCGAACTGTGCCCGCAGCACCCCTTCCATGTCCGGGGTGCGGGACGGTTCAAGAGCGCCCAGGTGATATTCCTCCGCAACCTCCATTCCCGACGAGCGGCCGGTTATCCGCAGCGCCTCTCCTTCCAGTCCCAGGGACAGGTTGCAGCTGACCTTGGCGCCCTTGACGCTCTCCAGTCGGCGCAGGCAGGCGCTCTCGCTCATGGTGA
>CALABV010000238.1 GCA_937886325.1 uncultured Geobacter sp. | reverse complement strand
TGGGCGATATAGACCTGGAAATATCTGTTCTTTCCCCGCTCAAAAAGATCAAGTCAGTTGAAGAGATTCAGGTCGGCATCCATGGGATTTACATCGAAAAAAACATGTTCCGCGGTGTTCTTCTCCCTCAGGTTGCATCCGAACAGGGGTGGGATCGAACAACATTTCTGGAGCAGACGTGCCTGAAAGCCGGACTTGAAACGGATGCGTGGAAAAATGAGGCGGACATCTATATATTCAGCGCCCAGATTTTCGGTGATAGATAGAGAGAAAGCCCCCTTCCCGTCCACCCGTTCTCTAACCCGGAATACGGTTGGACTCTTCCTCAGAAGTCCAAACTTTCCCCGTGAGCATACTTTTCCAGCATATCGGTCGTAATTGATTTGGGACGTTCTATGGGATAGCCGAGTGCACGATCCCAGATAATCGTAGCCAGAACACCAATCGCCCGCCCCACTCCGAAAAGGACGGTATAGAAGTCATAGTCGGTGATGCCGAAATGCCAGTGCACCACCCCTGATTGAGCATCCACGTTCGGCCATGGATCTTTCGCCTTGCCGTGCTCCATGAGGATAGAGGGCGCCACCTTGTAGATCATGTTCACTACCCGGAACAGTTCATTATCATACAGATGCCTTTCACAGAACTCCTTGAGCGCCAAGTACCTCGGATCGGTCTTCCTGAGGACGGCGTGTCCGTATCCCGGGATGACCTGACCGCTGTTCAGCGTCTCCCAGATATAACCCCTGAGGTCGTCTTCCGACGGCACCTTCCCTCCAAGCCGGTGGTACACTTCCTGAATCCAGCGCAGTACCTCCTGATTCGCCAACCCGTGAAGGGGGCCCGCAAGGCCGTTGAGTCCCGCGGTCAGGCTATAATAGGCATCCGCCAACGCGGAAGCCACGAGGTGGGTTGCATGCGAAGATACGTTTCCCGATTCGTGATCTGAATGAATGATGAAGGTCATACGCGCCGCATCATCGTACGGCCTCGGAATTCCCATCATATGCGCGAAATTGGCTCCTATGTCCAGATACCGTTCGGGCGGGATAAAGGTATCCGACCTGTACTTCATCCTGTAGATGTAGGCGGCTACGGCGGGGATCCTCGCCAGTATATTGCAGCAGTCTTCATACATGGGATCCCAGTAGTCGGATTTTTTCATCCCCGCCGCATACTTTCTGGCGAATATGGATTCGCGCTGCATGGCAAGCACTCCCATGCAAAACATGGTCATGGGGTGGGTGTCGCGGGGCATGGCCCGCAGAATATCAATGACGTACTGGGGGAGCGCCGATCTCAGGCTGAAATCCTCCACCACTTCAAGAGTCTCTTCCATTGTAGGGATCTCTCCGGTGAGGAGAAAATACCAGAAACCCTCCACATAGGGATACTCACACCCGGGCACATGGGGTAGCGCGGCGAATGTCTCGGGGATGGTCTTTCCCCTGAAGCGAATACCCTCTTGCGGATCCAGAAATGAAATATCGGTAACCAGGCATTTGACATCACGGATTCCCCCGATGCACTGACCAATCGTCACCTTGTCGACTTCCACATGCCTGTGATCCTTCAGGAGAGCGGCTATTCGGGAGCGATGAGCGAGTATCTTTTCGAGAAGTTTTTCCTTCAGGATTGTCATCCGGGGCAGGTCTCCTTTTGCAGGCACTGTAATAGTGGCGCCCGTTTCATTTTCTACAGAACAACGATATCCTCGCTGGAAAAGGTAATCTGTTCGAGTCCGCCGGCGGACAAGTGGAAGGTATTTTCAATACCCACCGCGCCGATTCCCGGATACACCAGTTTCGGCTCGAATGCGAATACCATTCCGGCCTCCAGGGTCATTTCGCTGAAACCTCGCGCCAGGAAGGGATACTCGTCAATCTCGATACCGACACCGTGACCGATAAACGAGACCTGAGCTCCCTTGTATCCCATGAAGTGGTCGGCATGGCCTTTTTCCACTGCGAAGGCATGACAGGCATCATAAATATCTCCCCAGACCGCTCCCGGCACGGCACGTTCACGCATCCGCTCCTGCACCGCCAGCATATCCAGGTACCCTTTGCGCAACTCTTCCGGAAGCCCTCCCACGGAAAAGACACGGGTCTGGTCGACCAGATAACCGTCAATACTCCCGGCAAAATCCACGATGATGGGCTCACGGGGAGCAATCGGTTTCGTGCCGCACCCCTGCCCGAAACTGGGATGCAATCCCGCGCCGCCCAGCGGCGTATCCGTGTACGCGGGCACCGCGCCGTCAGCCCCGGAGAAGGTGTGACCGAAGATCATTTCACCGTTGAAGGCCCGCATCCTGACATGACCGAGATGCCCTTCCCGACGTGCCACGTATTCGAGTTCAGCGGCAAGATCCAGGTCCGTCATTCCCACACGGATAACGTCGCGGGCACGTCGGTACACGAGATCCACCTGCCGGGCCGCTTCACGCATTATCTCCAGTTCGTAGGGTGATTTTTTCATTCTCACCCGTCTCACGAGAGGTGTGGCATCGGAAAACTTCACACCGGGGAAGACCTTCCGGTACCTTTCAAAGAGACCGACCGGCAGGACGTCCAACTCCATCCCGACCCGCTCCAGCTCACGGATGCCGTAACCGTCAAGGATAGCTGGTGCTTCACGCATGGAAGAAAAGGGCACAATCTCCGTGAGCGCCGACTCGGCATGCGCCCTTTGCAACTCCCTTCTTACCATGTATATCGGCTCGCCCTCAACGGGAATACAGAGGCATCCCGACTGGATTGTGCCGGTGAAGTAAAAAAGATCGGCGTTCTGGATGAGGAGAACGGCATCCAGTCCCTCGGTCGCCATCAGAGACTGAAGGGCGTATTTGCGGCAATCCAGCTCGCTTTTCGGGGTGTTCCGTCCGTTCATCCTAGGCAGTCTCCATCTCATCCTCCAGTTGCAACTCACGAATTGCCATCTCGCGGAGCTTGAATTTCTGGATTTTACCGGACGCGGTCATGGGGTACGAGTCGACGAACTTGACATATTTGGGGATCTTGTAGTTGGCAATCTTCCCTTTGCAAAACTGCTTCACTTCGTCTTCGGTCATTTCCATCCCTTTTTTCAGGACAATGGCAGCCATGACCTGCTCACCGAATTTCCTGTCGGGGACGCCGTACACCTGCACATCGGATATCTTCGGATGTGTATAGAGGAACTCCTCGATTTCACGGGGGTAGATATTTTCACCACCACGGATGATCATGTTCTTGATGCGCCCTGTTATCTTGCAATAACCATTCTCGTCCATGACCGCAAGGTCGCCGGTATGGAGCCACCCGTCCGCGTCGATCACCTTAGCCGTCTCCTCCGGCATCTTGTAGTAACCTTTCATAACCAGATAGCCGCGGGTGCAAAGCTCTCCCTGCTTTCCTGGAGGGAGAGTCGCACCGGTTTCGATATCCACGATCTTCACCTCCACGTCGGGCAGCGCCCGTCCGACAGTGGCCACGCGCAGCTCAATGGGGTCGTCGGTCCGCGTCTGGGTGATCACCGGCGACGATTCCGTCTGGCCGTAGGCAATGGTAATCTCTGATGCGTGCATATCGCGTATCACCCTCTTCATCACCTCGATGGGACACGGAGAGCCGGCCATGATTCCCGTACGGAGACTGGTTAGATCGAACGTGTCGAAGTCGGGATGCTCCAGTTCGGCGATGAACATGGTCGGAACGCCGTGTACCGCGGTGCAGCGCTCCTGTTCAATTGCCTGGAGCACATGGAGCGGGTTGAAGGTGACAACCGGGACCATGGTGGAAGCGTGTGTCACGCAGGCCATGACGGCGAGGACACAGCCGAAGCAATGGAAAAAGGGAACCGGGATGCAGAGGCGATCCTTTTCCGTGAAACGCATACATTCACCGATGAAAAAGCCGTTGTTGATAACATTGTAGTGGGTGAGCATGACCCCCTTCGGGAAGCCCGTCGTACCGGATGTATACTGCATATTGATGACTTCGTGGGGATTCAACCCGGCTTCAACCGCCGCCAGTTCTTCATCGGACACCTCATCGGCGAGGGTGTACAGATCATTGAAGTTCAGCATACCGGCGGGCGTTTCCTCGCCGATAAAGACAACTTTCTCCAAACAACTGAGTTTCGCGCTCTTCAGGGAACCCGGGGTGGAGTCCGGAACCTCCGGCGCTACGTCGTAGAGGGTTGTGACGTAATCGGTGTCTTTGAATCCCTTTACCAGAAAGAGAGCGTTCGAATCTGACTGTTTCAGAATATATTCCAGTTCCGCGGTACGATAACTGGTATTGATGGTCACGAGGATAGCGCCGATCTTGGCGGAGGCAAACTGGAGAATCACCCATTCGGGAACATTCGTGGCCCAGATGGAAACATGGTCGCCCTTCTTCACCCCCAGTCGGAGCAGCCCTTTCGCGACGCGACGGCATACTTCGTTGAACTCACGATAGGAATAGCGAAGCCCCCGATCCACGTATACAAGCGCGTCGTTATCCGGAAAGCGCTCAGCCATCCGATCCAGCAGACCGCCCATAGTACACTCGATAAAACTCGACATCTCGACCTCCCCTGAAATAATTAAATTCGGACACCGCATGAAGGGGCCTCCGGCAAGACCGTGGAGACTCCCCAAAAACACCCTTTGCCCACACGTAGGAACAGTGTCCGGACACTCCCAAAAGCACTGGTATTTTTTCGTCGCACTAAATTTAACATGTTGATTTAAAAGGATTTTATGAATTAACACAGCAATCCTGACAAGTCAAGATATTATGTTGGAAGAATTCATCGAAAGATGAAATACACTCATGCGCAAAAGTATCTCCATCCCGGCGAGTCGACGATATGATGCCTAATTATTGGGCATTTTGTGACCACATGGGAAATTTCGCTCCCTTGCGACCGGTTTTCACATTTTTTCCACACGCCTGTCAACAGACGGTGTTAAATTGCGGAAGAACATTTCGCGGCATTCCTCCTTACCCGACTGTTCACGGAACTGTAACGCGGCTGTAACATTGCGCGGCTACAATTCTCCCGGAAAAAGGAGCTTTCCTTATGAAAACAATCCTGATCATTGAAGACGAGCAGGACTTGCTGGATCTCATCGCATTCAACCTGGAAAGGGAGGGATATCGGGTCGAAACCGCCCTTGACGGGCCGAGCGGACTGGACGCAGCCCGCCGCGTACTGCCCGACCTGGTTCTCCTCGATCTGATGCTGCCGGGAATGATGGGAACGGAAATCTGCAAGATCCTCAAGAAGGCGGAGAAGACTGCACGCATCCCGGTTATCATGCTGACTGCCAAGGGAGAAGAAATTGACCGTGTAGTCGGTTTCGAGGTGGGCGCCGATGACTACGTGGTGAAACCCTTTTCCAACCGGGAACTGATGCTGCGCATCAAGGCAGTGCTGCGGCGCGCGGACCCGGAAAAGTGCCGCGACAGGATCATCAGCATCGGACCGGTAACCATCGACACGGGCGCCCATACGGTAACCTCATCCGGAGAGGAGGTGGTCCTCACCACCACCGAATACAAACTGCTCCTCACTCTTGCCGAGCGGGCGGGCAGGGTCCAGAACCGCGACCTGCTTCTGAAAAATGTCTGGGGATACAACTACATCGGTGATACGAGAACCGTTGACACGCATATCACGCGGCTGCGCACCAAGCTTGGAGACGCCGGAGATCTGATCAAGACCGTACGGGGATTCGGTTACAAGATGGAGGATTCATGAAGATAAAGATCCAGTGGAAGCTGATGGTTTCCTACCTGACGCTGATCCTCCTGACCGGCGCGGTTCTCTACGGATATCTGAGCCGAACCCTTGAACGGCACCTGCTTGATGAGGTGCGGGAAAATCTCCTGAATGAAGCGAAACTCGTCAGTATCATGTGCGCAAAGGAAATCGGAGACATGCGGCGTGATGCGCCGGCCATCGCCCGCACCGTCGGCAGGGAGATCAAGGCGCGCGTAACCATTATCGCCGCCGACGGCGCCGTTGCCGGCGACTCCGAACTGAGGGATTCCGATCTCCGCACCCTGGAAAACCACGCCGCGAGGCCGGAATTCCTCCAGGCCATGAAAAATGGAATCGGCGTTTCCACGCGCTTTTCATCCACACTGGGAACGAACATGCTGTATGTCGCCCTCCCCTTCCGAACGGCAACCGCTCAAGCGGGCGTCATCCGCATGGCGCTCCCTCTCTCTCGCCTTGAATCAGCCATGGCAAGCCTTCGGACCATCCTCGGCGCGGCGCTTTTCCTTGCCGTGGTCTGTTCACTGTTCCTCAGTTACATCATTGCACACCTGACCTCCCGGCCCCTCCGTAACATGGCGTCCGCGGCCGCGCTCATCGGTAGAGGCGACTTTGGCTGCCGGATACCCGTTACCAGCCGTGATGAGATTGGGGAACTGGCCGCGGTGATGAACGAGATGACCGCGAAGATTGAAGACCAGATGGGGAAGATTTCCGCGGAAAAAAACCGCCTTGATACGATTCTGCGCGGAATGGGAGAAGGGGTTATCGTAACCGACGGCACAGGAAACGTTACCCTGGCGAACCCCGCCTTTCGCTCCATCTTTACCCTGGGAGAAGATATCGAAGGAAGGTCGTTGATAGAGATAACCCGTCAGCCCGCCATGAACAATGCTTTGCAAAAGGTTTTGGATTCCAGGGAGGAAATTGTCGAGGAAATGGCCGTGATGGTCCCATACGAGAAACACATGCTGACCCACTGGGTACCCCTCGGGGAACAGGGTGAACTTCTTGGGGCGGTGGCGGTTTTCCATGACATAACCGATCTGAAAAGACTCGAAAATATCCGGAAGGATTTTGTCGCCAATGTATCCCATGAACTGAGGACCCCGGTATCGGTGATAAAGGGATTCGCCGAAACCATTATCAAAGAGGGAGAGGCCCTGTCGCCGGAAAAGAAACTCCAGTTTATCGGCATCATCCACAATCATGCCGAGCGGCTGGCGAACCTCATCAGTGACCTTCTCACCCTTTCCCGAATGGAATCGGGTGTTATGGAACTGGAACCATTGCCGGTGAGCATCGAGAACGCCGTTACCAGGGCATTCCGCTTGCTTGAAGCGAAAGCGATTGCCAAAGGGATCACCCTTGTCGCCTCATCCTCCCTGCAGGATACCCCTCCGATTCTCGCTGACTCGTCGAAGCTGGACCAGGTGCTCATCAACCTGCTGGACAACGGGATAAAGTTCACACCCGCAGGAGGCTCGATAACCGTTTCCGCCGCTTCCCACGGGGATCAGGTTCGAATTGACGTGACTGATACCGGAGTCGGCATCCCTCCCCAGGACATACCACGAATTTTCGAACGTTTCTACCGGGTCGATACGGCAAGAAGCCGCGAAATGGGCGGGACCGGCCTCGGGCTCTCCATCGTCAAGCATATCGTCCAGGCGCATGGGGGAACGGTTTCCGTGGAAAGCACACCCGGCAAGGGCTCAACCTTCTCCGTAACCCTGAAAAAGGCATGACCGCCAGCGTAGTGGCCATCCGGAAACTCCGGATGAACCACTACAGGTTTCCATCCGGAAACTTAGTGCACCACCGCTCCCCCCGACACCACGAACTTGACCGCCTCCTCCACGGTCATGCCGCACTCAAGCACCTCTTCGGGCCTGAAAAACAAGGCAAAACCGGAGGTGGGGTTCGGCATGGTCGGCACGTAGACCACGACAAGGCCCTCCCCTTCCCTCTCGACCTCGGCCGTAACGAAACCCACGGCCCGCACCCCCGGTCGGGGCCACTCGACGAAAACCGCCCGACGATACGAGGTCTTCCCTTCCTTGAATACCTGGGTCAACTGTTTGCTCGAAGTATAGATATACTTGACCATGGGTATCCGGCTAAGAAGCTCGTCCCACCAGCGAAGCAGTCTGGTTCCCATCACATTCGTCGCCAGAAGTCCTGTCAGGTATATGACCACCGCGCCGGTCAGCATGCCGAGACCGGGGAAGTGCGCCGTCCGCCTGGTAATCGCCGTATAGAGAGAGTCAAGGTAGGGACCGAGTATCCCGTCCGCAAAGCTGAACAAAAACTTCAGGATAAATATCGTAAGTCCCAAAGGAATAAGCACAAACAGGCCCGCAACGAATCTTCCTTTCAGATGGCTTACCAGTCTTTCCATGTTTTCTCCCCCCCACGTATCGTACAAACAGATCTGCATGAACATTGAGATTTAATGACATTTTAACCGTATCTTAACACGTCTGTAACAATTTCATGCGAAAGTCGGGATACATGTACATACTACGAGATATGTGCGGAGATGATCAAAACAATCTATCATCGGAGAAAGTAATGTTCGGATTGATACCAAAAGAAGAGAAATTTTTCGTCCTGTTCAAGGAGGCGTCGCAAAACATCGTGGAAGGCGCCCGACTCCTGAAGGAAATGGTTGACGACTTCAGCGATCCCGCTGGGTTGCAGAAGAAGATAAAGCAGGTGGAGCATAACGGTGACATCCTTACTCACGATATCGTCCGGAAGCTCAACAAGAGCTTTATCACCCCCTTTGACCGGGAGGATATCTATGCCCTTTCCGGCGCACTGGACGACATCCTCGACCTGATCGACAGCTGCGCTCAGCGCTTTGTCATGTACAATGTGGAAAAACCAACTCCCACAGCCCAGGAACTGGCGTTCATCATCCTGAAATCCTGCCGGACCCTTGAGGCGGCGATCTCTCTCCTGGGCAGCGACCTGGAGCAGATCAAGCGCTACTGCGTGGAAGTGAACTCCCTGGAAAACGAGGCCGACCGGGTCTGCAGGGAGGCCATAAGCCGCCTCTTCGACGATGAGAAGGACCCGATTCAGCTCCTCAAGTGGAAGGAGATATATGAGACCCTGGAGCGGGCCTGCGACAAGTGCGAGGATGCAGTGAATATTCTCGAAAGCGTGGTATTGAAAAATGCCTGACGTGACCCTTATCCTGTTCCTTCTCGTCGTCATCGCGGCCCTGGTCTTCGATTTCATCAACGGCTTCCACGACACCGCCAACGCCATCGCCACCTGCATCTCCACCCGAGCCCTCAGCATCAAGTCGGCCATACTCATGGCAGCGGTGCTGAACTTCGCCGGCGCCATGATATCCACCAAGGTTGCCGCAACCATCGGCAAAGGTATCGTCGACCCGAGTCATATAACCCAGATGGTGGTGCTGGCCGGTATCTTCGGCGCCATCCTGTGGGACCTCATAACCTGGTATTACGGTCTTCCTTCTTCCTCCTCCCATGCCATCATCGGCGGCATCATGGGAGCGGTCATAGCCCATACCGGAATCTCTGCCCTGCATTGGGCAGGGCTCAAGAAGATCATCCTTTCCCTGGTTCTCTCGCCAGTCGTGGGCACCATCGCCGGCTTCATCTTCATGGTTATCATGATGTGGATGTTCAGAAACAAGGCCCCCCACAACCTGAACAAGGGATTCAGAAAGCTTCAGGTAGTTTCCGCGGCATTCATGGCCTTCTCGCATGGCACCGCCGACGCGCAGAAATCCATGGGCGTCATCACCATGGCGCTGGTCAGCTACGGCGCCCTGCAGACATTCCACGTCCCGGCCTGGGTCATGATCTCGTGCGCACTGGCCATGGCGCTGGGTACGGCGGTCGGCGGCTGGCGCATCATCAAGACCGTGGGGAGGGACTTCGTGAAGCTGCAACCGGTGCACGGCTTCTGCGTGGAAACCGCATCCGCCGGGGTCATCCTTGGCGCATCGGCCATCGGCATGCCCACCAGCACCACCCATGTAATTACCTCCACCATCCTGGGAGTAGGACTGTCGAAACGCCTCTCCGCAGTGAACTGGCAGGTTGCCGGTCGCATACTCTGGGCCTGGGTCCTCACCATACCCGCTTCGGCGGTGATCGCCTACATCACCTACCAGACCCTGAGCCCTGTCCTGGGCCGGTAACCCATATCTTACGAGATTCTTTACCTATCCGTGACGAAGTTGTAACACGAAGCAAATAGAATTATCAAAAAATGCTTCAAATCACTGGGGAGGTCGAAATGCACAACAGAATTTTATGTATCGCAGCGGCTTTGGTTGTCGCCACTACCGGGATTGCATCAGCGGAAGCGCTGAAGGTGGACAAGGGCTTGAAGAAGTACCAGTCGGTGGGGGGGGTCTCCGGCAACCTGAACAGCATCGGCTCGGACACCCTCAACAACCTGATGACCATGTGGGCCGAGGGGTTCCGCAAGAAGTACCCCAACGTCAACATCCAGATTGAGGGCAAGGGCTCCAGCACCGCTCCTCCGGCGCTCACCGCGGGGACCGCGCAGCTCGGCCCCATATCCCGCGAGATGAAGAGCAGCGAGATCGACGCCTTCGAAAAGAAGTACGGCTACAAGCCCACAAAGATCGCGGTGGCCATCGACACCATCGCCGTGTTCGTCAACAAGGACACCCCCCTGAAGAGCATCTCCCTGGAAAAGGTTGACGCCGTCTTCTCCAAGAACCGCAAGCGCGGCTATGCCAGCGACGTCAGAACCTGGGGGCAGCTGGGCGTGACCGGCAGGATGGCCGGCCAGCCCGTCAGCCTGTACGGCCGCAACTCCGCATCCGGCACCTACGGCTTCTTCAAGGAGCACGCCCTTTCCAAGGGCGACTTCAAGGACACGGTCAAGGAGCAGCCGGGCTCGGCGTCGGTTGTGCAGGGAATCACCAAGGACAAGAACGGCATCGGCTACTCCGGCATCGGATACAAGACGTCGGGCGTGAAGGCGCTGGCCCTTGCCGAGAAGGAAGGACAGCAGGCCTTCGAGGCCAACTACGAGAACGCCCTGAGCAACAAGTATCCCCTGAGCCGCTTCCTCTATATCTACGTGGCCAAGCAGCCGGGCAAGCCCTTGCCCAAGCTGGTGGAGGAATTCCTGAAGTTCGCCGTGTCCAGGGAAGGCCAGGAGATCGTGGTCAAGGACGGCTACCTCCCCCTGACCGCCAAGATGACGGCAAAGAGCCTGGACGCCATCAAGTAG
>CALABV010000237.1 GCA_937886325.1 uncultured Geobacter sp. | reverse complement strand
TGGAGTTCAGACGTGTGCTCTTCCGATCTATCGGCGAACATCAGTTTCAGTCCGGCTACCAGTTTCGGCATCGCCTTCCTGGCCTCCGCTTTAGCACGGCAGCGTTGCCTCCACTCCCTGGCGTATTCGCTGTCGGTCTCGGTAAGCAGGTTCAGTATCCGCTCGGGGCAGTTGTCCTCACACGGCCCCATACTTTCGTCCATGTCCTTCCAGCAGAAGTTGTGACCATACCGGTCGGCCTTGAAGGATTTTGTCAGGATCACCATCGCGAAGACCACCCGATTGCTGGTTGCCTTCTCGATCCGCTCGATCGCGGCGTAGTGGACGAACTTCACCACCGCCGAATCCAGGACACGATATTGGTTCGGGCTCTCGCCAGACCAGCGCAGCACGCCATGTTCCATAAAAAACTGGGTCAAGCTGCCCCCAGGCTGTTTGTAAGTGCAAGTCCATCCCATTTTGATGCTCCTCGATGAAAGCGGAGCACAGTTCCCCCATCGGGAAGACTGCGCATTCCCGCGGGTTGGGTTTGAAGTTGAAGCTGAATCCGTCGGGGACGGCGGCTAGGTTTGATGCAATTCGGCGAATGCCTTCTGGCATAAGGCCTGGAAGTCGACGGCGCCGTCGGCGATGGCCTCCAGTGCCTGGTTGTCCAGCACCGTCAAGATGCCCGTCGCGCGGCGCCGAATCTCTTCATCAGCCCAGAGCCGCCAGTGTTCGTTACCGATCGTGGTCAGCATCTTCAGACGCAGTTCATCACTGCGAGCGTAGCCGCGCACCACATCCAGGACTTCGATGCTAATGTCTTCCATGAGAACGACTCTCCATGAAATGCGAAAGGGTGCCCCACAAGGGGCGCATCCCCTCGCGGGTTGTGGTTCACTGGTTCAGTCCAGCCCAAGCGCGGCCAGTGCCGCACCGTAGGCTTGCCCCAGATCCAGTGGCTTCCCCTCGCTTCTCGCGCCATTGACCGCCTCCACGAGATAGCGCGCGGCCAGCATGGCTTCTTCGTCCCGATGGATAGAGATGACGCTGGCGTCCGGCGCCGGCCACTCCTTCACGGTGGTCACCACCTGAAAAAGCAGCACGTTGTTTCCTTCGGCTTCCTCGTAGTCATCAAAGAGTAGCGGCATCTCTGCCGTGTCATCCCAGAGAGTTCCCGAATTGAAGGCGCATTCTGCGAGTTCAGCCGCCTCATCGGCTGAAGAGGCCACAACCCCCACCTGAACGCGATGCTTGTAATCAAGTTCGTACTCGATGACAAATCGTGTCGTACCGTTCTCCTTGGTCATACCACCTCCTGCAAGAAAGCGGGAAGCCACCCCCTGGGGATGGCTCCCAAAGGGTTGAAGTAAGAACAAATCAGCGAATTGTCACCACCTGGCCATAACCGGCACCAGGGGTGAAGTCGATGCCACGGATCACCGGCACGAACTTGTCGGTCATCTCGATGGTTTCGGACACGGTGCCGTCCTCACGGAACGTAGTGTCGACCCGGCGATCCTTCTCCTTGAACGTATCGCCTTTGATGAGCAGCGTTCGGGATCCGGACCGCACCACACCCGAGATCTGGCCGGCGGCCAGGGCAAGGGCGAGGTGCCATTTCGACAAATCGCGCAGCGGCGGCCTGGCAGGCAAGGTCATGCGGCCGAACATGGAGCCGAACTGCGGCCAGAGCGTGTGCGAACCGAATCGCTTCAACTCTTCCGCCAGCTGGCCGCCGTCGAGACGGCGCGCGGTGAACGCAAACCCGTCCTCCGGCGTCGCCGCCGGCACCAGATAGGCTTCCTCGCACCAGCCGTCAGGAAGCTCGGGCGGCAATTCGCCCTTGCCCACCGATTCGAGCCGCTTCATGACACCCGCGTCGGCTGTGTCGGCCCGGCGCTTGATGCCCATCACCACGCACTGCTTGAACTGCTTCTCCGGGGCCATGTGGATGGTCACCCGCTCGAAGTGTCGGGCGATCATGCCCGAGAACTCGGCATCCATCACATAGTAGGGGACGATCAACACCAGGATGCCGCCGAACTGCAAAGACGGCACCGTTTTCCGGTAGAAGATCTTCTCCAGACGCTCGCGCTTCGCGTTGTCCCCCGTCCCAGCCTTGTCGGCGACGGTGTCGCCATAGGGGGGGTTGAGGAACAGAAGCCCCATGCTGCGGGCGGTCACGAAAACATCGTTCACGTCCGCATGCGCCACAACATCCAGCATCCCCTTCGCGTGCCAGGCGCGCTCCGGATCGAACTCGATTCCATGTGCGTTGACGGCGGCGCCGCACTCGGAGAGGTGGTTCTTGACTTCAGCCAGGGCGACGCCCTCGCCACAGCACGGGTCCATGATGCGCACCCTGCCGGCGGCGATGTCCAGAGCGGACAGAATCCGCACCAGGGTCACCTCGTCGGTGGGGAAGTACCCGTTCTTGATGAAATTGCGCGCAAGGCGCGGGAAGATCAGAGCCATGTGGCCTCCATTCATGAACTGGACGGAGGCCCCGGACGGGGCGCCCGTCCGGGTGGATTGAAAAGCCCGTGCAGCATGAGCTGCCGGGCATGTGACGAAAGACGTGGCTCGCTATTTCGTGAGCGGCTTGTCCTTGTGGTCGTGTGATTGTGATCGACCAAGCCGCCGATAATCAGGCGGCCGCAAGACCGGATGCGGCGGCAAGCCTGTTGATCACCACGTTACTGCCGCGGTCATACATGATCACACTCCTTGGACAAAGCCCCCTCCATGAGACCGGACAACTCCAGCATGCGGGCATCGGGATCCAGTGGATCCACGTATGCACACAGGTCGAAGCTCCAGTATTCCTGGAAACAGCGGTTATAGAGGCGAGCGCAAAGATCAGCCGGGAATTCGGTTCTCTCCGCAGCCACCTCGAACGCACGGCGTTTGGAACGGACCACGACATCAAGCCCGGATTGCTTCGTGTCTCGCCAGTACGAGCGGGCGAGTCCGAAGAACTGCTTGTAACGATATTTCAGGTTGTGCATGGCGATCTCCATCAAGGCGGGGAAACCACCACCGTCTGCATGACGGTTCCCACTAGGGAAAGGTGGCTCCCCAGGTGGGCAGATAGGTGAGGACGACTACGCGATGGTCCAATTGCCCGAGAAGAGTGCTTCGCGGGCGTCGGCGAACCGAATGTAGGTTTCCTTCGAGAGACGGCAGAATGCAGATACCGCCTCGTCGAACACGGCGATGAAAAAACCGTTGCTGGTCTTCACGACTTCGTATTGCAGAACTTCCATGATGTCCTCCGCTGAGAAACACGGGGACACCACGCCCTGATGGGGACGATAGGCGTCCCCAAAGGGGTTGGTGATTACATGATCCCAGCCTCTTTCGAGGCGTGCCGGTCGGAGCGAACTCCTCAGGGACTGACCGGCCTCAAAATGGCACCCATATCGCAGGATGGCGGGCTGTACGCAGCCAACGTGTTCCTCCATGAGACAGCGGCTATCTCATCGAGGAACCCGTCGGGCTCAGGCTGATTCATTGTGCCGAGAGGCGAATTGATATTTACAACGTTCCCTGCGGGCCATGCCCGGGCGTCGGTATCTGGGAACCGGCACGCCAAATAATGGGGGCGCCATGAGACGCAAATGCCACGACAGTCAGGGTCGTCGTCACCCGTGATTAGAAAGCCCGTCGCAACGGGCTTTCCGCCGGGTTTGCCCGGCGGAAAGCCCGCTGATGCGCGCCTGATGTTGTTTCCACCCCGAGCGCGCATTGCGCGCCCGGGTGTCGTTGATCAAATCAAGCCCTCGGGAACCATGTCTGGCTTGCAGACCTGAATTCATAGCCGAGAACCTTGAGCCGATCACGCTGCTTGCGGAACTGGCCACGATCGATGGTCGGATCGAGTTTGATTTCCTTTCCGGCGGTAACGAACGCGTGAAGCTCGGCACCGAATAGAGTCGCGTCAGGATCGTCGATACCATCGGACGCAACTGCGTCATCAGTATCACCAGAGTTTTCTGGTTGTTCATCCGCGGGATTAGAGGGCTGATCAACGGAATGTGCGACTTGCTCCTCATTGACCGGATCAGGCTCGAAGGGAGCGGCGGGAACCGCTTTCTCTTCGGCTTCGTCCAGAAAGACGTCGGAAACATTGACACGAATCTCGGTAACGACCCTTCCGCCCCAAACATAGGTGGATGGGAATATCTGGGTAACAAGAAAGGCTCCCTTGTATTCCCCCTCCTCATACTGGTCGAGGATCGCATCCTTGACCTTGAACTTGCCGATGGCGGTCGTCAGATCGCCTACCGCAAATCCACCGTTCTTGCCATTGATATGACGCACCACAAGGGTGCCTTCGAGCCTGATAGACATGCTGTTCTCCAAAGAAAGCCAACCGAAGGCGCATGTCTCCCAAGGGGAGCAATGAGCCCCCAGGCGAGCGGGTAAAAAAACAAGGGAGGGTGAGCCGCCACTCTGGAAAGAGTGGGCGGCTTGATTGAAACGCGACCTCGGGTGTTCAAGCCGAGGTGAATGGGACGTTACCGAATGGCGGCCCCGGGTTGCTGTAGAGGCAATTTGTGTGGAATTGGCGTCCAGGGAGCTCCCGGAAACCAACCACAACGGCAGTTAAATTACATTAACCCCGAGCCTTGCGGCCGTACCGGTTACAGGGGCTGACCGGTCTCAAAGGGCGCCACTTGCGTGGCGGGGTTTGCGTTTTTGAGCCTGAAACGCACAAAACAGGGAACAAACCATATTCCCGGAACACCCTGGTGCAAGATGTTCAGGGAACCCCCCTCCGGAGAGGGGCGTTTGCTCAGTGTTGATGACATTCCGCCGCCAAAAAACCACAGCGTGGAAAGTATGGCGAGCGCGTATTGCTGATTTACGACGGCAGTATATCCAAACGCCGCTAACTGGGCGATGGCGACGATCCTTGTCGTCTCCGCCAAGTGCTTGGCCTGTTCTTTACTGAGCTTCATGGCTTTCCCTCGCAGGACGCGAGGAAATAGCATGGCGCAACTTCACAACACGGGTGTATTGCCCATCGACGATCCGCACCCGGTCACCCGGAGCAATGGCGCGGCCGTCAGCATCGATGGCTTGCGTCACCGCGATGGTGTTGCCGTTCGTCAGGGTCACGATGAACTCTAGGCCCCTGGCGGTATTGACGGATTTCTCCATATGGTTACCGACGACACCCCCCAGTAGACCGAGAAGAAGAGTGGCTGCGGTATTGCCGCTACCACCGCCGATCTCGCTCCCGAGCAGGCCGCCGACCACCGCGCCGATGCCGGTTCCCGTGGTCTCTGACAATCCGCTGCTTTCGTCAATTTCCACTTCGCGGACGTCCTCGACCACACCCACTAGAACCGACTGAACACGGCGCGTTTCCACGCCATCGTAGGCCACACCGCGAGTATCCATGGCTTGGACGGGGTTGATGTTCAAGACGCAATAAATCACGCCAGCAAACAAGTACGTGGGATATTTCATGATGATCTCCTTGGC
>CALABV010000236.1 GCA_937886325.1 uncultured Geobacter sp. | reverse complement strand
GTCGCTCCGGGACGGACCATGGATTCAAGCGCCTCACCCAAAACAGGCGAGTCCGGATCGGAGGTAAAGAGCCGGATGTCATAGCGCAAATCGGCATGCTCGCGCTTCTGCTGGAGCGATATCAGGGCCTCCGCTATCACCGAACCGGCCCCGGGGTTGAAGATGTTCAGGGATAGCTCTCGCACATACGGATGCTGAGAGAGATAGCGCTCAATCTTGTCCGCAATGACCTTTCCGGAAATATCGGTTCCCGCCGCAGAGGGCTCGGCCAAGCCGAGGGCCGAACAGATCACCGCCATCAGGCCACGGGAATTCTCCTCGGTGGTCGGGGCGTAGAGCGCCCAAAACGCATTCAGGTTGTCTACCGGCGTGAAGATGCGGCCATCCTCGACGGGAATACCGACCGGATAGGCAGAGGGCACAAGGCCATCCAACAGGGCGGAACGGACGTGAGGAATATGATCCTTCCCGCCTGACTTGATCTTCTCGATCCAATCCTTGCCCAGGGTGACCCAACTGCTCAGCCACAAGGCACGGAGCGGATGGGTTGGTGAGACCAAAACAGCCTCGCGATGCCTTCCACGGAAGTCGGTCAAGATGACATGAATGGAATCAACGGCCAGCACATTTCTGAGCGCTTGCAGGTGTTGCTGACGCTCGGCACCGGAAGTCGTCTCGGCCTGACGGATGAGGTTCCTGACCAGGTCAAGGTAGCTTTCAGCATACGCGAGGCATTCCTTTTCCGAGTCCCGGAACGACAGCCCCTGCATGATCAGCTCGGCAGTGTCTTTGCGCACCGCTGCAAAAAACTCTTCGCGGGCAGCCAGGAAGGAAGCCATCGCGGCGGAAGATGGCAGCGTGAGTCCGACCTCGGAGGGCGGCTCGGCGGTATCCAGGTTGATCTGCATTCGCCAGCCCGACGGGTGCTTGGGCTCCGCCAAGATGCGCTGCTCGATGGTTTTGAGCATGCGCGAAAGCGGAATCTGAACAGCGCCCTCACGACCGAATTTTGCGTGCAGGGTTTCCTGTCGGGAGGTCTTCTTGGAACGACCGCCCTCGGCCCAGGCGACACCACTGATGGCGATATCATCGGGATCGCGTTCATCGCCTAGGGCAGTCAGTTGCAGCCGGAAACGAGCATGCTCCAGGCTCTGCTCAATGGGTATGGCGCGTTGCGGCGGTTCTTCCTCGATGTTGCCACCGGGCAGAACATAAAAAGGCTCGCTCTCGTAAGAGCGTTTAGCGCCCTCGGAGGCGGAATCCGCTTCCAGCGGAATCGGGTCGCCATCGGCCGTCCAAGGCATTACACGGATGAAATGCCAACCTTCCTCGAATTCAATTTTATTGAGTTTGGCCAAGTTGGTCGTGCATTGCAGGCGGTTGGGCGTCCATGCGTTGACCTTTTTGGATTTTCCTACCGGGCCGTCATTCTGTGAAATGATTTGAACCGTAAAATGGTCAAGGCCGCTGACCTTGCCCGGGTGAGGGTTAACCTCGAACACTACGTTCATTTTGCGGCGGTCGTTCGGGACCAGAACCTGTTGCCCGATGAGGCCGGAGAGTTGGTCGTCGGTCTCATCCTCCGCAATGACCGGCAAGTCGGTCTCCAGCACCGTCAGAAGAACCTTGTCCAGCGAAAGCTCTTCCTGGAACGTCCATTTGTCGAAAGAAATGCTCCACCAGCTCTTGTCGGTCGCGATGGGCGGCGTCCAGGATTCGGGCTCCTGGACATCGTATTTCTCAAAGTAGGTGAACAGGCGCGACTCTAATGCCTTGCCGCTGAGTCCCAGATCGGCAATACGACCACGAACCGACTTGTGCGAGGTCATCAGACTACGGACGCTGCCGAGGTTGCGGTGAATCTTGCCATTGACCATGCCGGGATCGGCAAAGAGCTTGAAGTCCGGAATCAACGTCAATTCATACAGGCTGGCCCCGAGGGTTTCTCCATCAATCCCGTTTTCGAGCGCGGTGAGCAGATACCGCACGCGGGAAACATCGTCGGCAAACAGCCATTCCTCCTCGGTGAGGATGCCCAAAAGATCACGGACATGGCCGACCAGTGTTGCCGGAAGCCGGTCAAGCAGCGAGTCGATCAGGTCCTCGTAGATACCGGTGAAAGCCAGCTCCTCGAAGGTCGCCACGCCAAAAGAATCCTCGGCGCTGGTACGGAGCGAGGTCGGTATGAAGACCAGCAAAGGTTGGCGCAGCTCGCCGTTCGCGTCAGGGTTCCGCAGTTCCACCAGCTTGGTGGAGGTCACCCGGAAAGGCATGCCCTCCTGGTCATGGCTGCCGAGGATAAAGATGTTCCCGTCGGGCCGGGTTCGCCGCAGTTCCTTGCAGACCGACTCCATGACATCATCATCGAGATCGGTGACCCGCATGCAGTGGCCTGGGCCACGATCACCCAGGATCGCTTCGATACGAGGGCACAGCAGACCAGCGACCGACGCGTTCAATTTATCCTGGGAAAGCTTGGTGAACGCGTTACTCATGCGTGCCTCCCGTTCTTATCAGTTCCGTCATTTCTCTCAATGGCATAGCGGGGCGATACCTTCTGGGTCACGTAGGCATCCGACAGGTCCTCGTAGAACCCGATTTCACGCAGGCGGCGCTTGAAGGCTTCAAGGTTGAGACGCAGGGCGCGTCTGTCGAGAATGCTGCTGTTAGCCTGGGTTCCTTCCGGTAGCCGGTCGATGTGAAGGCCGTAGCGGTTTCGTAAAAAGGCCAACAATTCCTCGATGCGGACCTCGCGGGTCACAAAGCGCCCGCCGTCCTGGGTGAGCACAGCGATCTGAAGGAGCACTTCGAGCAGCTTGCTTCCCAGCACAAATCGCCGAGGACTTCCCTTGGTCCGGGATTGGGCCAGCAGACCAGTTTCTTTGTTCTTCAGCAGCAGAGAGTCCAGACACTCAGTGATGTACTGGCGGTGATACTTGCCGCGATACGCCATCAGGATTTCGATGAAGGATTCGAACTCGCCCAGGCCCATGCCAGTGACTTCTCGGATCTCCGGATCGACGTCCTCGTTCCCGGAGGTCGATTCCTCGATCAGGCTCGCCAGACGGAATTTGAAGTAGGCTTGGCGCTCGGCGTCGTGCTCGGGTTTCAGCAGGGATACCAGGTCGCCAACGGTGAACACGCCGCCCCCAGGGGTAGCCAGCTTGCCCGTCTTCTTGCTCAGGTATTCCGCCATCTCATCGAGCTTCTTGATGACGAAGTTGGCCTGCACAAAGGCCGGTATCTGACGATAGAGCCGGTCAGTGGACTTGCGAGCCAACTCGGCCATGTGCGGATTGTTGACGTCGCCCATATCGACGACCAGCGCCACGCGGTAAGGACAGCCTTCCAACGCATTGTCGAGGCCCGGGTTGATCGGGCATTCCTTGGTGGTGCAGAGATCGTTGCCGGAGCGCTGTTTCACCAGCTTGGGCAGCATCTGCAGCAGCTTGAGGTGGTAAAGCGCCAGATGGAATGCCATCAGGGTTTTGAGATAGTCCACCAGCACCGAGCGCGGAATATAGGGCTCATAGGCCAGTAGCCGCAGAATATCGTCGGCCATAATATCGGCCTGGCCGATACACAGCGGTTGGAAGCGTGAGGGCTCCTTGGAGTCCTTCATGTCCTGGGTAACCTGATGATCCAGACGCAGGATGGCCTGCGTTTCCACATCCACGGAAGCGTTGGGATCGTAGCGGTCCGTCACCAGGTCGATTCCCGGGAAGAAAAAGCGCTTCAAGGCATCCCGCGCCGCTTGGCCCTTGCCTTTGCGGGCAAAGAAAAGCATCCAGTAGATCTGCTCGGCTGCGCCGTAGTCACGGGTGTGCTTGGCGTTGCGGAACTTATAGGTATTGCCATGCAGCGGCCTCGGTGCGGCCACGGCTTGATTGGCTTTGCCCCGATTCACCACATCCATCAGATCGGTTTCGATCCAGCGGTGTACCACCTGCGGAAAGCGATCAAAGCCCGCAAACCATTCGGGATGCTCAAGGAAATCCTCCATGAACTCTTCAACGGTCAGGTCGCCGCCACGGGGCGGGCGTCGGCTGGCATAGCCGTCATATTTCAACCGGGGAAAGAGCATGGTCAGCACACGATCCATCTCGATGTGCTTGAAATCGACGTAGGTGGTCTTGGGAGTGCGGAACTCCTTGTCTCTACCTTTGATGCTCATGCTTCAGCCCTCCTGCTTACCTTTCCCAGATGCAGGATGCCTTTGTCGTCGCGCCGGATCTGGAAGAATTCGAAGCCGCTTTCGGTGAGGAGCACTTCCTGATAGGGAGCGGCGGATAGAACGTTTTTGAACACCGCCAGGCTCAGGTAGAAACCTTCCTGCTCCTCGATGCTGGGACGGTAGCCGTTGTTGAGCCGCATCAGCATTTCATAGATGTCGAGATTGATGCGCAGGCTGGCTTTGTGGCCGTCGCCGGAGTCGTAAAGCAGCACCAGCGCCTGAGACAGGCACTCGAGGAAAGGATGAGCCGCCGTTTCCTGCTCGGTGCGGAGCGTGAAATGGTCGCCGTCAAAGAGGCGGTAACTGCGGATGGTGCCTTTATCCACCTGGCGAACACGCAGCGCCAACTGGTTGCCCAGCCGTGCCGGATCGCTCAAGCCTTCGCCCCGGTTGATGGCCCGGAGAATGGCGGTTACCTCATCGGCGCTTTTCGCGCCCGGCTGCTCAATGGCATCCAGGAAAGGATCGATGCTTCCGTAAGGCAGCATCTCCTTCCAGCCGATGTCTCGTCGTTCAAAGAAATGGCGACGGCGCATGTGCGAGAGATAATTCCGGTGCTTGGCGATCAATCGAGCACGGTTCTTCGATGAGTAATCGCGAGGCAGACTGCCAAACAGCGTCTCCACCAGTTCATTGTCATATCCGGCCCGCTCCGCGAACGAGAAGCGGCTCATGGCCTTGGTCTTGGGATTGAGGAAGCCAAGCTCGCGGTCCAGATCGGGGTTGCTGACTTCGGCAACATCGATCTCGCGCAGCAGGGCAATTAGTCGGTCATTGGAGCCTTCCGCCCCGCCAAGCCACGAGTTGAAATAGAAACCGTCAAGGATGCGATTCTGGGTCTCCTCACCACCGTTCTGATAGAGCTGGTGAATGCCGTTGCAGTCCTGGGTGCCCACCAGCATGAAGGCCAGCGCCGAACGTAGGTCGCGCATGGTGATGTGCAGTCGCCCGCGCAGGTGGGTAATGGTGTAGAGCATCTTCAGACGCTCGATCACCTTGGGTCCGGCAACCGGGTCCTGGAAGGTCCGGGCGTTATGGTAGGCAAAGCACTTGCCCTTGAGGTCACACTTCTCGCAGGCCTGCCAGTATTCCTGCTGCGTCATGCGGGCAATGAGCCGCTCCAGAATCGAAGGCTGGCCTTCCTCGGGTTCGGCGACCACCGACCGCAGGTTGAGGTTGATGACCGCGATGCCGCCCTCCGGAGCGGCTCCGGCCAGGCCCTGCTGGATCTGCTTGGCGAGCAGCGGGAACTCCTCTTCGTGCTCAAGGAAGAAATCGACCAGCCGCCCCTCGTTGATGGCGATCAGGCGGGTCTGATTCTCGGGCCAGCCGGAGGCGTCCTTGCCCGCGAAGGGGGCAAAAAACTTCTGCAGCACGGCATCGTTGCGCTCGTCGCCTTCATCCTGGCTGCCGTCATAGTTGCTCTGGTAGGTATGCCCCTTGAGCTGGAACACAGCCCCATTCGCGCCGCGTTGCATCTGTGCGCCCTTGCTTTCGGCAAAGGCCTCGAACTGCTGAATGAAGGCCGTCTTACCGTCACCGGCGTTACCGCTGATGATGACCAGGCGGAACTCGCCCTTGAGCAGCGCGGGCTTGAGCTTCTCATCCAGATAGGTCGGCACGTAGGTGGCCTTGCCAACTTCGTCGAGGCCACGGGTGCCCGCGTTGGATACCTGACTCTGGCTGTAGAGGGTCAGCAGGTGGGTGACAAAGGGGTTGGTGTTGGGTTTGGTCGGCTCGAAGCCCAGCTTGGACACCACCTTGGGTCCGGCACCAATCTCGCCGGTGGTCAGCACCGAGCGCAGGCGCTTGACCTCGGCCATGGCGGTCAAGAACTCATCGACAGATGCGAAGCGATCCTTGCGCTCCGGCGCGATCATCTTCACCAGCACATTGACCAGCGACGAACTGAGGTCGGCGCAACCTTTGAACTGCTTGGGGTCCTTGGGCTGAGTCTTGATCGGCGGCGTGGGGTCGTCGAACGGATACTTGCCGGTCAGGCACTCATAGAAGGAGACGCCCAGGGCGTAGAGATCACGGTCCATCCGATCCGAAGCATCCGGCTCGGAGTTGTAATCGTAATCCGGCGGCAGGTAACGGCGTGTGCCGCCACCGCCTTGAACCTCATCGTTCTCGGAGACCGCAACGTTGAAATCGATGATGCGGACGCCCTTATCGGTCCACAGCAGGTTGGAGGGCTTGACGTCCTGATGATAGACCCCGTGCTTGTGTAGATGGGCCAGCCCATCGGCGGCCTCGCGCACGATGCGCACGGCATCATCCAGCGACAGCGCCTCGGCATCGATCAGATCGGAGACATCCAGACCTTCCACATACTCAAAGACGATGTACGGCGTCTGCTTGGCGTCGGCCATGCGGTCCGCCCAGATCACCTTCACCACATGCGGGTGGTCGGGCAGATTGGTCAGGGTCTTGTATTCCCGACGCAGCCGCTCGTACACGCTGCGGCGGTCTTTGGTCACCAGCTTGATGACCCGCACCACATCGCCCAGGGAATCGAACACTTTGTAAGCCACGCCGAAGCCACCGCTGCCCAGCTTCTTCTGAATGCGGAAGCGATCCGCCAGGATGAAATCCTGCGGCAGGTTCATCAGGTTATCGGGGAGCTGCGGCACGACCACGGCCGGGCCGCTCACATCCGGGGCGGAGTCATTCTTGGCCTCGGGCAGGATCAGGTCATCCAGGCCCTTGCGGGCGATGGCCGCGCTGGTATGCCGTTCCTCGGGGTCGAACTCGCAGAACTTCTGCAGCCACTCGTCGATCCCCTTGGGCAGGTCCGGCTTGTGTTCCGAGGGCTTCATCGGGAACCGGCCGTCGGCCTCCATCATCTGGTCGACGCTTTCAAAGGGCAGTTCGCCGGTCAGCAGCTCGTAAAAGATCAGTCCGGCGGCGTAGAGGTCGGAGGCGATGCTGGCCTGGGTCGGGTCCTTGAAACACTCCGGAGCCTGATAGGCGGCTTCCAGGTCATCCACCACCTGATCGGCGATGGTGGAGGTGCGGTTCTTGCCCACCCGGGCGAAATCGAAACCCGTCACCCGGGCCTGGCCGCCCTTGGTCACCAGAATGGCGTCCGGGGTGAGATTGCGGTGGATCACCTCGTGCCGGTGCGCATGGTCCAAGGCCGACAGCACGTCGCGCATCACCTGGAGCTTCTGGTCAAAGGTCAGCGCCAGAGAGGCCTTGTTGATGTGCAGACGCAGGGCCTGGCCAGGCAGGTCTTCGGTGACCAGCACCACCTTATCTTCATCGTCGGAGACGAACAGATCCTTCACCGCCAGCACGTTGGCGTGGGTCGGCATGTGCGCCACGGCGCGATAGGCGTTGCTGATCTTCTTGAACTCTTCCTTGCGGGCAGCCTCGTCCTGGTAAGGGTCGGCCTGATAGACCCGCAGGCGGGCCATGCCGCCACTCTTACCCAACAGATTGTGCTTGGCGCGATATTCGGTGTAGCGGTCGGTGCCGCCCAGCTTCTCTTCAACCTGCCAGTCGCGGAACACCAAGGCGGCGCTCTTAGGTTTGGCGTTGCCGGTGATCGCCTTGGCGATCTGGGAGTGGAAGCGAGTGATGTTATCCAGCCGGTTGTCCGGGATGCGGCTCGCGTCGCGGAAGTATTTCAGGCAGTGCTTGTAATCAGTCACGTCCGGGCTGTCGATGCCCGCCTGGTCAAACACGGCGGCGTCATCGGCGGTGAGCAGCACGGCGGCATGCACATGGGCCTTGCGCAGCTCGATCAGGCCGGTGTTGCTCTCGCGGATGATGGTAGCCATGGTCTTGGCGTGGCTGCGCAGCTTGGCCAGCGGCGAGAAGAACGGCTGCCTCCCCTCGGGATACCACTTGGAGCCATACACATCGATGTTGCCCCGCGTCCCTTTGACATCCACCAGATACACCGCGTGAGGCGCGAGGATGGCGATGTCGATTTCGAACACCTCCTCACCCTGGCGCATCTCGAAGTTGTGGAAAATCAGCCAGCCATCAGGCAGATGATCCCGAAGGAAACCGATGGCCTGGCGTTCAGATTCGTTCGCGGGTTGCCCGATGGGTATGACCTTCGCCATTAGCGGCCTCCCTCCTCAATGGTGCGCTCGACGAGGGTGCGAGCCTGGTCTTCAAGCTCTATAGCTCGAGCCCGATTTTCCCAAGCATTTTCGGCGATTATGCTGATGGCACGTCTCTTTTCCTGATCAGGCCAATAAATTTGGATTTTCCTGGCCCCGTCCTCCTGTAATACAGGAATTGATGTCCCAGAAGAATTTTTCAGCAAAAAACGTAGACCGAATCCGGTAGCCAAATAAATGCTGATATATCCAGCATCTTTAACATCGTGCGGAATGATCCTAATCTGGTGTTCAGAAACAGCTTTTCCTATGAGGTTTCTGTTTGCAAGTGTAGGCTTTCCAAAAATCCCATATCTCTGTCCAACGCACTGAAACAACACCTGTCCTGGTTTGACTATAAATTTATCAATATTCTTCGTGTTGGCAGATATGCTGACATCGCTATTTTGGGCCATGGTCATGACATCGGCACCACCAAGAAACTCGTACCCTCCCTCCTGAACATGAACCCTTTTAAATATGGGAGGGCGCAGTGCGTCTGCTACCGCAGAAATCTCGATTAACGGAACGCAAGCCTTTTTCTCAGCTTCACCGACAAATCCAATGTGATGAAAAGCATCTAATCTTCTGGCAAAGCTTGATATAGACCTGGCTTCAATGCTGAAGGACTGAGGTTTCTTGTGCTCCCAGATAATGGGGCCACCTGCGATCTCTTCTTCAAGTGATTTCACCTGCGCGGCAATCAATTCATTCGCATCGGTGCGTAAATCAGATGCTTGTTGAACCAACTCATGCACTTGATCTTCCACTTCACCCAGACGAGGAACAGGTAAGTCTGATATATGGTGAGGTTCAATACTCTGAATTATTGATCCATAAGTCCCTGATAGCACTATGGGGAGACCAAACTTGCTCGACAGGTAAGCGTAAATATATCCAGGTTTTACTTTAGACGTATCTGGCACTACGCGCATTACATGTTCGGAACATGCCACTCCATCCATGTCATTGCGTGCATATGCCATTCTTCCGATAGTTCCAGAACGAGTAATAAGCGTCCAGCCAGGTCGAATGGTGAAGTTCGGATTTGCTCGTACTTGTTTCTTTGAGATCAGAGGTAAACTCGAAAGATCCGACGCAAGAACATCAGTGCTCCCCATAAACGGAACACCATATTCGTCAGTTTCGACCCACAACCGGCTTTCCCGACCAGCATGGTAGATTCCCATCGTAATCGATGAAAGCGGTTCTTTAACTGCAGGTAGTCTTCGAAGCAGTTCTCTAGCCTCCATCGCTCCGGACAAATATGGGCCGCAATCTAGGCGTCTTCCGTTGCTTTCGAGCCAAGTACTTGGTACAGCTTTACATTGAAACTTCCTGCTCATAACGTCACCTCGCCGGTTGCGCGGAATTCCTTGTATTTCTCTGCCACCAGCGGCAGCTCGTCATGAATACGGCGGTTGCGGCGCGTGGTCCGGCGGATTTCCACTTCGCCGCCTTCACGAACCCGCTCAATCACTTCCTCATCGAAAACCAGCTCTTCACCATCTGGGGCTCGCTGAAACAGGAGATTCCCCCGGGCATCGACACCAGCCCGATCCACCACGGCCATGAAGACCTTGTATTCGGGATGCTCGGTGTTAATCAGTTCTTCTTGGCTGCGGCGGCGTAGCACCAACAGACTTGGCAAGGCAGGAGTCAGGCCGTACTCCTTGACGGTGACCTTGAAGGGCTCCACCGGCAGGTCAACCGAGGCCATGACCTCGCAGTGACGCAGAATCCACCAGCGCACGTATTCATCACCGGGATTGCCCAGCAAGCCGTCGGGTAGCAGGATGCCCACGCGGCCGGTGCCGGGCTTCACCCACTGCAGGGCGCGTTCGATAAACAGAATCTCGGGCGGGACGCCTCCGGTGCTCAGATTGCCGGTATTGCGGAATCCACCTTCCTCGTCGCGCTCCCAGTTGTTGCCCAAGTCATAGCGTTCAAGGATGGAAGAATCGGTCACCGTGTTTTTGGTGGAGAACCAGGGATTAAGCAAAACCACATCCATGCTACCGAGTGGCATGCTTTGCCGAGCTATTTCAATGCCCTCTTGATCTCCATCCGGGAAGGTGCGGGCATCGATGCGGAACACGCGGCCCGGATTGCCGGTGGTGAAAAGCAGGTTCATGCGGCTGGCAACGGCCAGGAAGGGATCGATATCGCAGCCTAAAGCGTTGCTGGCCGCCCAGGCGGCGGTTTCGTTTTGCGCCTGGCGGATCTGTTCGTTGGTGGCCTCTTCAGGCGTGGTGCCCATGGCGGCCAGTTTCTTCTTGAAGATGTGCGCGGCAGTCATGGCCAGGAAGGTGCCGGTGCCGCTGGAACAATCCATAATGCGTTCGCCTGGCTGCGGGTCGAGCATCTCCACAGCCATTTCGGCCACGTTGAGCGGTGTAGGGTAACGGCCATCTTTGCCGTCCATTACATAGCGTGCAACTGATCTGAAAGCTCCGGTTCTGTAACGAGGAAGTGTTTCGCTCAGGGAGTAACGAGCCAGTTCCATGACCACGCGAGCAGTTTGGTTTGGCCTTAGATTCAGAGTCCAGCCTTGTTCAAGGAGATTGGGTTTCCATGCAATTGCCCCCTCTATACAAGAGACTATCCTCTGCTGGATGGCTTCTTGGCCTTCTTGAGTAAAGGGCTCTTCGCCTTTGATCCAAAAGAGTCTCTCACCAGCAGGTTTTGTTTCGTCATAGATTTTTGAGAAAAGAATTAAAGCGAGCTGTTGAAAACCAGCCTTATCGCCTAATCCAATGTTCTGATTGCTGGAAAGGTAGAGGAAACAACGGGAAAGAGCATCTTCGAGGCCTTCCGCGTCAGCGCTTACCTGGATGACTCCTCCTGTGCGCTCAAGGTCGACCGTTGCCTCTCCGGGTGTAGGCCAAACGCCTAGCGGTTTGGTTCGAACCTCGAAGCGGGTGCGCTCGACCTGGAACAAGAACTCTTCCTGGCCATTGGTCCACATCCCAAGGGTCGCGCCGGGAATTAACTCCAACAAATCCTTGAGTACGCGGAGATCTGTTTCTGCTTCGGAAATAGAGCGGAGCTTGTCGCGCTTTTTTTGGTCTTTACAAACGATTATTCGCTGCAGGTTATCGTTGTTGTGCTCGGCATCAGGCCGAAAAATAGCAATATCAATTTTCGCTGGTTTGCCGCCCCTTATGCGGTGTTTGTAATCGACATCAATGTCGTTCCGATCAAAGCCGTAGCTCTCGATGAGCTGGCGCAGAACCTTCTGCACCAGCAGC
>CALABV010000235.1 GCA_937886325.1 uncultured Geobacter sp. | reverse complement strand
CGGCGGCCGTTTCATACTCGGGGCCCTCCACCCAAACCTTTTCGCCCCGGTGGTCGCCGGAAACCAGCGTCAGCCATGCTCCCTTGGTGCACATCAGGTTGCACCCGGCGAAACAGCCGTCCATGCCGCGGTGTTCGAAGAGGTTCTCCGCGTAGTGTTTGCCGCAGATCCGGGGCGCCCTGGGATCGGAGCCTTTCTGGAAGTTGTTCACCGGCAGGGACTGGTAATCGGCCTTGTTCATGAACGTGATCAGGCCGGCGCTTCCCTTGCGGTACATCTTGAGAGAGCGGGGATCCTCCTCCTTGATTACCTTGTGAAGGGCCGCTCCGGCCCGTTTCACGCGATCCCAGTCGGCCGCGCCGTACGGGTTTTCACCGCGCGGGTAGTCCGCGAGCACGACGATTGCCCTGATTCTCTTGTCCCTCATGACGCTGCCCATGCCGGTGCGCCCCGCCTGTTTGGTGCGGAAGATGCCCCGCCCTTCGGCGGTCGGCTTGGTCATGTCGTAGTAGTGACTGTTGATGCAGCCGTAGGATGTGTGATCCGCCCCGAGGCCGACGGACATGAACGCAATGGAACGCTTTTCATACCCGGCGGCCGTGAAGCGTTCCGCGATCCGGCTCTCCAGCGCAAAGGCCTCGTTCAGTTCGGGAGCTTCCTCGATGGTGATTTCCCGGCGAAATCCGTCGATGACGATCATCGTCTCCCGGTCGGCCTTGCCGGTGACCTGCAGTGCGTCGAAACCGGCATACTTGAGGTAGGCGCCGAAGTAACCGCCGAAGTTGGAGACGCCCGGTATGCCGGTGAGGGGGGAGAGGGAGACCGCCATGGCCTTTGCCGTGCCCGGAAACTGGGGAATCCCTCCCAGGGGTCCGTTGGCCAGGATGAGGGGATTCTCCGGGTCGGTCGGCAGGGTGTCCGGGGTGATTGCCCGGTGAAGGAGATAGAGACCCAGGCCCCGGCCTCCCGTAAAGTAGTCCCTGACTTCCCTGTCAAGAGATGGTGCGGCGATCTCTCCCGTGCCCACATCTATGGTGAGGATCTTGTTTGCATACCCGTGCAGCATCTTTTCTCTGGTGTAGTTCATTTCCTGATATTCCCTCTTTCCGCATCGCTTGTCCGCCAGGTGGGCGACATGGAGTGAATTCGTGTCGGAATCGACGTTTTTTCGGCAGCGAAAGATACCACGGAAGGGGGGGCGGGGTCCAGTATCTATTTCCTTAACGGTATAGCGACAGGGCCGGATGCTCGCTGCTCCGCGTCTCCTCAATCACGACAAAACGCAAACACAAAACCGGCAGTTGGGGTCGTTCTCTTCGGACGACTCCAACTGCCGAATCCAGAATCCAGGGTAAATACGTTTCTTTTTGACATGGGTCATACGCCGTATCGTCATGCGCGGGTATTCTGCCACCATACGAAAGGGCATGACAGCGGATGTGAATAAAAGCAAGCGAACGCCATGTGACGCGGATATTTTTCCAGTAAAGGAGCAGGAGACCATGAAAAGAAAAATCGTTGAAATCGACCGGGACAGATGTGACGGATGCGGGCTCTGCGTTCCTTCCTGCGCGGAAGGGGCAATACGGATCATTGAAGGGAAAGCGGTCCTCGCCGCGGACAATCTCTGTGACGGGCTTGGCGCGTGCCTTGGCGAGTGCCCGAGGGACGCCATCCGCATCATCGAGCGTGAGGCGGACGCATTTGACGAGGCCGCCGTGGATGCCGCAAGGGTCAAGACCGCCGTGGGCGCCGACTCCGGTCACCATGCCCCGCGTTCCGGCGGGCATGGTGGCGGCGGGTGTCCCGGCATGAAGGTGCAATCACGTCCGGCAGCGCCACAAACCTCTGCGGAAGAGGAGCCGGGAGTCCGGCACAGCAGGCTCGGACAGTGGCCGGTCCAACTGAAACTGGTGCCGGTGAACGCTCCTTTCTTCGAGGACGCGGACCTGCTGATTGCAGCCGACTGCGCGCCCTTTGCCTACGGTGATTTCCACAAGGATTTTCTCGCCGGCAAGGCGCTCGTGGTGGGATGCCCCAAGCTGGATGACAACGAGTACTATACGGAGAAACTGACGGAGATATTCCGCACCTCTTCCATCCGGAGCGTTACCGTTGTCCGCATGGAAGTGCCGTGTTGCGGAGGCATCGAAGCCGCGGCGAAAAGGGCGCTGGTGGCGTCGGGCAAGAATATTCCGTGCACTGTCGTGACAATTGGGGTACAAGGGGACATTCGGTAATAAGTAAATAGAAGACCTGCCGGGTTTTAAAAACCTGGCAGGTCTAGGTGTCGGGAGGGTGCATGGACGACGGACTGAAGAAGGTCGAACAGGCAATGAAAGAATATTTCGGCGTGGACCGGCGGAGGATAGATCACGCCCTGCGGGTCACCGGATTTGCCGAGGAGATCCTGACAGCTGAGCCGGGGGACCGGGAACGGGTCATTGCCGCGGCTCTGCTGCACGATATCGGTATCCGGGAGGCGGAGCGGAAGTTCGGCTCTTCCGCGGGAGACCTCCAGGAGCAGGAAGGACCTCCCGTTGCCCGGGAGATCCTCTCCTCTCTCGGCTACCCCGAGCCTTTCATCCGGGAGGTATGCGAAATCATCGCTTCCCATCACTCCCCCGGCGAGATCGATACGGTGAATTTCCGGGTGATCTGGGATGCCGACTGGCTGGTGAACCTGGGCGATGAGGTGGGAACGGATGACCGGGAACGTCTCGCCGCGATAATCGGGAAGGTCATGATGACCGATACGGGAAAGGCAATCGGCGGGAAGATCTACCTGGGCGCGGCGGATGCGCCCGGCCCGGTTGAGGCGTCTGAACGGTGACCAATCTCCCCGCGTTTCACGACCGCGACCCGGGGTCCGGACAGGGGCCGGACAGGGTGCTGTACGGTTGCGACCCCACGGAAGGAATCGTCGCCGCCACCCTTGCCGGACATTTCGTCCGCCTGTTCATAAGGACGGAGAGGGGGGTGGTATTCCACGACGATCCGTTTCACCCCTTCATCCTCCTGGAAAGCGAAGACCTGCTTCGGGGATTCGCGCGGAGGGTTACCCTGAAAGGTCTCTCCGGCGACGGGACTTTCCGTTTCATTGCCGGTTTCAGGGACTGGATGGACTGCGTCGCGGCCAGGGATTATCTCGTCCGACGAAGCGGCAGGACGCCCACGGCAGGTGATGCGCCCTATCTGTTTCTCTCCGACCCGATCCACCAGCACCTCCTTGGTACCGGAAAGACGTTTTTCAAAGGGCTTGACTTCCCTTCGCTCCGCCGCATGGCCCTGGATATCGAGACGGATTGCCGTCCCGGTTTCGAATTTTCCAACCCGAACCGGGAAGAGGACCGGATCATCTCGCTGGCTGTCAAGGATACAGCAGGCCGCGAGGAGGTCCTTTCCGGCGCTGCGATGTCCGAGTCGGCCATGCTGGAGCGGCTCGGCGAGATCATGCGCGCATGGGACCCCGATGTTGTGGAAGGGCACAATATCTTCCGCTTCGACCTGGAATACATCCGGGTACGGGCGGCCCGTCTCGGGATCCGGCTCCGCTGGGGGCGCGACGGGAGCGAGCCGAAGTTTTCTTCCTCGCGGTTCACCGTCTCGGAAAAGACCGTCGACTATCCACGCTGTGACATTTACGGACGCTCCATCGTCGACACCTATTTCCTGGTGCTGCTCCACGACGTGGGGGCGAGGGAGATGGAGAGCCACGGCCTCAAGGCCGCCGCGCTTCACTTCGGTCTGGCGGAACCGGGGCGCGTGTATCTCGCCGGCGACTCCATCAGCAAGGCGGGACAGGAGGAACCGGAACTCCTGGCGCGGTATAACCTGGGCGACGTGCGGGAAACCCTGGCATTGTCGGGTCTCCTGTCGCAGCCGTACTTCCTGCAGTCCCGCATGTTTCCCTATTCCTACCAGAACTGTGTCATCCGCGGGAATGCCACCCGCATCAACTCGCTCTTCCTGCGGGAATACCTGCGCCGCGGCGTCGCTGTTCCCCGTCCGGCGAGAGGGGAAGGCACTTTCGAGGGCGGCTACGCCGATGTCTTCATCCACGGCGTGGTCGGTCCCGTGGTCCATTGCGACGTCGCTTCTCTCTATCCGTCCCTTCTTCTGTCCTACGGGCTGAAGCCTTCCAATGATACCCTGGACCTTTTCCTCCCCTTGCTCGCAGGATTGCGGAATTTTCGCCTGGCCGCCAAGAAGCGCGCGAGGGAGGAAGCGGAACCGTCCGTTCGTGAGCATTTCGTCGCCCTGCAGCAGGCCTTCAAGATTCTCATCAATTCCTTTTACGGCTATCTGGGTTCATCGCTCCACAACTTTTCCGACCCCGCGGTCGCGGCCCGGGTGACGCGTCTCGGCAGGGAAACGATTCGGTCCATGATGGATTGGCTCCACGACCGGAAAGCGCGGGTCATCGAACTGGATACGGACGGAATCTACTTCATACCTCCGTCCGGAACGGATACGCCGGAACGGCAGGAATCACTCGTCAGCGAACTGTCGGCGGCGCTGCCCCCTGGAATCGACGTGGAGATGGACGGCCGGTATCAAGCAATGTTTTCATACAAGAGCAAGAATTATGCTCTCCTCGGGTACGACGGCGTCATATCGGTGAAGGGAAGCGCTCTCAAATCGCGTGGAATGGAAAAGTACCTGCGGGAATTTACCTCGGAGGTGATTCGCCTCCTGTTGCACGGGGAAGGGGGGGAGGTCGAAGCATTGTACCTGGAGTACCATCAGAGGCTTCGAAAGCACGAGTTCGATATTTCCTGGATCGCGAAAACTGAAAGCCTCAACGAATCAACGGACTCCTATCGGAAGAAGGTGTCGCAGGGAAAGCGGAACCCTTCCGCTGCGTACGAGATAGCGTTCCGCTCCTCCCATGAGTACCGCGCCGGCGACCAGATTTCTTACTACGTTACCGGCCGGGGAAAAGGGGTGTCGGCATGGGAAAACTGTCGACCCGCAGCATCCTACGATCCGGCCCGACCGGATGAAAATACCGAATATTACGTGGAAAAGCTTCGGCAGGTCAAAAAGAGATTCGAACCGTATCTGGACAGGGAAGGGACTCTTTTTTAGGTGAAACCTGCCGGGTTTTCAAAACCCGGCAGGTCTTATTCGCCGTTTTTAGATACAAAAAAAGCCGCATCCGGGGATGCGGCTTTTTGATGTCTTGAGAGAAAGAATTACTTTGCAGCCGGAGCTTCAACCGGAGCAGCCGGAGCTTCTTCTTTCTTTACTTCAGCTTTCTTTGCGGGCTTTTTCTTTGCAACCTTCTTCTTCTTGGCTTTCTTAACAGGCTTCTTCACTTCTTCTTTCTTCACTTCAGGGGTAGCAGCCGGTTCGGTGGTTGCTGCAGGCTCTGCTGCGAATACTACGCCGGCGAAGGCAACGGTTACCAGGGCTGCAACGATGGTGGACAGAACTTTTTTCATTGTACTTCCTCCTTGAATAATGTGTGCTCTTTCTTGAGCATGTTGCATGCCAAAAATCATTTTCTTGCATCTTGGCGAATTAAAGGACTATTTTCTTCCGAGAGCGTTTCATGGTACAGTTGCTCGGACGGAAATCCTACAGGCGATACCTCATTTGCGGTATGCCGTTGCAATATTTCCGTATATCTTTATCGTTCGTCGATGGTATAGTCCCCCTTTTTCCTGCATCCGGAGTGAACGAAGTATGATTTCAACCGCCGAATCCAGGTACATCGGTTCAGGAGGCTTTTTGCTGTACGATTCCTATCTTTCCGTGGAAAGACCTGCCCGGTACATGGGCAACGAAGTCGGCTCCATTCTCAAGCGCGTCGCTGACGTGCGATTTGTGCTGGCGTTTCCGGACGTCTACGAAGTCGGCATGAGCCACCTCGGGTTCCAGATTCTGTACGGCATTCTCAACGGGTGTGACTGGATTGCCGCTGAAAGGGCGTACGCCCCATGGCCCGATCGGGAAGACTCAATGCGCGCCTCGGGTGAGCGCCTCTCTACCCTGGAAAGCGGCACTCCCCTGGACCGGGCCGACATCATCGGATTCACCCTCCAATACGAGTTGTCCGGCACCAATATCCTGAATATGCTTGAACTGTCCGGTATTCCCGTGCTCTCCGCGGAGCGTGGGGATGACTACCCGCTTGTGCTCGGCGGCGGTCCCTGCGCCGGCAATCCTGAACCCCTTGCTGATTTCTTCGATGCATTCCTTTTCGGTGACGGTGAAGAGGCTGTTGTTGAGATTGCCGAGGTACTCCGGGACTGGAAAAGGGAAAAGGGGACAAAAGAAGAGCTTCTCAGGCGACTTTCCGCTGTGGAAGGGGTCTATGTCCCGTCTTTTTTTGCTGTTTCGTACGATGACAGTGGAAAAATCGCCGGTATTTCCCCTCTTACGCCCGGTTACGAAAAGGTCGTGCGCAGAATAGCTCCGGACCTGGATCAGCTTCCCTATGCCACGGCGCCCGTCGTCCCCTTTCTGAAAACGGTCCATGACCGGGTCAGCATGGAGATAGCACGCGGTTGTACGCGGGGGTGTCGTTTCTGCCAGGCGGGGTACATCTATCGGCCCGTCCGGGAGCGATCTCCGGAAACCGTTCTGGAAAAGATAGATGAGGTATTGAGAAATACCGGGTATGAGGAAATATCCCTCCTCTCCCTTTCGTCGGCCGACTACGGGTGCATAACCGGGCTTCTCCGGGCGTTGATGGCGAAATACGCCGAGGAACGGGTGGCGGTCTCCTTTCCCTCCCTGCGCGTGGGGAGCCTGACCCGGGACCTGGTGGACGAGGTGGTGAAGGTGCGAAAGACCGGCTTTACCCTTGCCCCCGAGGCGGGGAGCGAGCGCCTGCGGAGAGTCATCAACAAAGGCATCACGGAAGAAGACCTGATTCAGAATGCCCGTGACGCCTATTGCGCGGGCTGGCGGGTAATCAAACTCTATTTCATGATAGGGCTTCCCACGGAGACCATGGATGACGTGAACGGCATCGCTGATCTCGGCGCTCTGGTCAAGCGGGCGGGAAGGGGGACCGGTCATGGGGGGGACGTGACGGTGTCCGTGGGCAGTTTCGTCCCCAAGCCCCACACCCCTTTCCAGTGGCGCCGACAGATTGGCCGCGAAGAGATTGTGGACAAGCAGCGCTTCCTGCGCGGGGAGCTGAAAAAAAGGTAGGTTTCCTTCAAGTGGCACGATGCCCACCTGTCGTTTCTCGAAGGTGTCTTTGCCCGGGGGGATCGCCGGCTGTCGCGCGTCCTTCTGAAGGCGCGGGAGCTGGGGTGCCGGTTTGACGGGTGGGGCGAACACCACGATTTCCGTACATGGGAACAGGCCTTCGCCGATGCCGGGATAGACCCGGAATTCTATCTCAGAGAAAGGGACTTCGACGAAATCCTTCCCTGGGATCACCTGGACAGCGGGGTCAGCCGTGAGTTCCTGATGCTGGAAGAGGAAAAATCGCGCCGGGAACTCCCTACTCTCGATTGTCGCGACGGTTCCTGCACCGGATGCGGCGTGTGCGATTTTTCCCGGATCAGGCCTCTGGTCCATCGGCCGGAAGATTTTCGAGGTCGTGTCGCGTCCGGGGTGGAATCGGGGATTCCGAGCCAAAGAGAGGGTGGGGAAGAGGGCTCCGGGGCTGTTAGGGTTCGGCTCCGCTTCAGCAAGACCGGCATCATGAGCCTGTTGAGCCACCTGGAACTGATTCATCTCTTCACCAGGGCGGTGCGACGTGCGGCGATTCCCATCCGGCATTCGCTCGGTTTCCATCCGCACCCCAAATTCTCTTTTGCAACGGCTCTATCGGTGGGGGTGGAATCATGGGCGGAGTATTTTGATATGGAAATCGCTCCCGGTTTCGGCGCGCAGCGTGTCCTTGAATCCCTGAACAGGGTCCTGCCGAAGGGGATGGAGGTGCTGGAGGCAGTCGAGATTCCCCTGAAAAGCGAGTCCCTGTCCGTTATTCTGGATACGACCCGCTACCGGGTGACCGTACCCGACGGGATTGCGCCTGACCTGCGGGAAAAGGCGGAGGCTTTTCTCCGTCTGGAGACATTCCCCCACAGCAGGCTGAAAAAGGGGAAGAGCATTGAGATTGATCTCCGGCGTGAACTCGTCGAGCTCGCCGCCTCCGGAAACTCTCTCGAAATGCTGGTCAGGCGTGGAAAACCGGTCGAGTTTGCTGCTGCAATTACCGGTGTTGCGGAAAAAACCCTTTCTTGCATGCGGATCGAAAAACTGGCGGTGTGTTTCAAGGAAGCCGTGCCTGAGAAGTCTGCAAAGACTTGCGTTGGCGATTAATTGCGGTTAAGCTTAACGGGTTCTCCCATTCGTTCAGAAGATTACCCCATTCCATATAGACACATGTTGTGAGAAAGAGGTCGGCATGGCAAACGAGCTGGTTATCAATACCACGTCCCATGAGACCCGGATTGCCCTCATCGAGAACGGCACCATTGCCGAGCTCTATATCGAGCGAAGCCGGGTCAAGGGGATTGTGGGAAACATCTACAAAGGGCGGGTTATCCGCGTCCTGCCCGGCATGCAGGCTGCCTTCGTGGATATCGGCATGGAAAAGGCGGCGTTTCTCTACGTGGCCGATGTGTTCGAGGCGATCGAGGACTACGAGACCTTCATGGACGGTAACGACAAGAAGGAGAACGGCGGGGAGGGAGAGAGCCAGCCCCAGGGCCTGAGCCCCCTGCACCCCATCGAGGAGCTGCTCCAGGAAGGGCAGGAAATCCTGGTGCAGGTTTCCAAGGAGCCGATCGGCACCAAGGGCGCCAGGATCACGTCCCACATCTCCCTGCCGGGCCGCCATCTCGTATATATGCCCACCGTGGACCATGTGGGCGTGTCGCGGCGTATTGAAAACGAGGCCGAGCGCGAACGTCTCAAGGATATCGTCGAGAGAATCAAACCGGCTGCCGGCGGCTTCATAATCCGGACCGTTTCCGAGGGAAAGAGCGAAGAGGACCTCCTGACGGACATGCAGTATCTGACAAAACTCTGGGAAGAGATCGTCAAGAAAAACGAGAAGGCCCATGCGCCGTGCCTCATCCACTCGGACCTGGATGTCACGCAGAAGGTTGTCCGCGACATCCTCAGCGAGGACGTGGATCGGATCGTGGTCGACGCCAAGCCCGAATACGACAAGATCGTCCAGTTCATCAGTACCTTCATGCCCAAGATCAAATACTCCATCGAGCTGTATGAAGAGAACGAGCCCATCTTCGATCACTTCGGGCTCGAAGTGGAGATCAGCCGCGCATTGGGGCGCAAGGTCTGGCTCAAGTCGGGGGGATATATCATCATCGAACAGACCGAGGCCTTGACGGCCGTTGACGTGAACACGGGCCGCTACGTGGGAAAACACAACCTGGAGGATACCATCCTCAAGACCAACCTGGAGGCGGTCAAGGAGATTGCCTACCAGTTGAGGCTGCGCAATATCGGCGGCATTATCATTATCGACTTCATCGATATGGAGAAAGAGGTGAATAGGGAGAAGGTCTTCACGGCCCTGGAAGAGGCGCTGAAGGCGGACAAATCCAAGACCAACATCCTCAAGATGTCGGAGCTGGGACTGGTGGAGATGACGCGGAAGCGGGTCCGGGAAAGCATCGGCCGCCTCATGTGCGAGCCTTGCCCGTATTGCGAGGGCCTGGGGTATATCAAGTCCAAAACAACCGTATGCCAGGAAATATTTCGCGAGCTGCGCCGCGAGATGCTCGACGTTCACGGTTCCAAGGCCATGCTGACCGTTCATCCCCAGGTTGCCGACCTTCTGTATGATGAAGAGAGGCGGGGCCTGGAGGACCTTGAAAAGAGGTTCAAAAAGAGGATAACCGTGCGCGCGAAGCCCGGTTTCCACCAGGAACAGTTCGAGATCACGATCAATTAGCCTGAATGCGGCAGTTGGGATCGTTCTCTTCGGACGGCTCCACCTGCCGAAAGATTAGTCTTTCGCGGCAGGCGAAAAGGAGGGGATATGATAGGAACACCTTTGAAAAAGAGTGCCGTGCGGATGCTTCTCCTCGGTTCCGGGGAGTTGGGGAAGGAAGTGGCCATCGAAGCACAGAGATTCGGTGTCGAGGTGATAGCGGTCGATCGCTACGCCGATGCGCCCGCCATGCAGGTTGCGCATCGGAGCCATGTCATCAACATGCTTGACGGAGAGGCCCTGAGGGAACTGGTCCGCAAGGAGCGCCCCCGCTTCATCGTGCCGGAAATCGAGGCGATTTCCACTGCCACACTGCTGGAACTGGAGGATGAGGGGTATACGGTCATCCCCACGGCACGGGCCGCGAACCTGACAATGAACCGGGAAGGGATCAGGAGGCTGGCCGCGGAGGAGATCGGGTTGCCCACCGCCTCATACCGCTTTGCCTCAGATATCGAGGAGTTCAGGAAAGGGATCGGAGAGATTGGCTTCCCCTGCGTAATCAAACCCATCATGAGTTCATCCGGGAAAGGGCAGAGTGTCGTGCGGGGGGAGGCCGATATCGACAAGGCGTGGCAGTATGCCCTGGAAGGCACGCGCGGAGCGGCGGACAAGGTGATAATAGAGGAATTCATTCCATTCGATTACGAGATCACGCTCCTGACGGTACGGTACGCAGGAGGCACCCGCTTCTGCCCCCCTATCGGCCATATCCAGATAAAGGGCGACTATCACGAGTCCTGGCAGCCGATGCCCATGTCGGAGACGGCCCTTGCGAAGGCGCAGTGGCAGGCCAAGGCTGTAACCGATGCGCTGGGCGGCTACGGTATCTTCGGCGTCGAGCTCTTCATCAAGGGCGATTACGTGTATTTCAGCGAGGTTTCCCCCAGGCCCCATGATACGGGTATGGTCACCATGATCTCCCAGAATCTTTCCGAGTTCGAATTGCATGTACGGGCGATCCTCGGCCTGCCGGTGCCCGAGGTTGTCTGCCCCGCTCACGCGGCCTCCCACGTGATTCTCGCGGAGCAACCCGCGGCCGAGGTTGTCTTCGGAGGTCTGAACGAGGCTCTGTCGGTTCCGGACACGAAGCTCCGCCTGTTCGGCAAGCCTGATGCCCGGTCAGGGCGCCGGATGGGGGTTGCCCTTTCCCTTGGAAGTGATCTGGAAGAGGCGCGCAGGCGGGCGGAGACGGCGGCCCACGCGGTTGTCCTCCGAGGTGAGTGACGGGGGAGACTTCCATTCGAGGAAGAATTTTTCGACAAACAGAAAAGCCTTGACACGAAACTATTTTTTTACTACTTTGAGACGCTCATCTCAAATACCAAGCAAAAGGTGGTGAAGTACATGTACGCAGTGGTTAGAACCGGAGGGAAGCAATACAAAGTTTCCGAGGGCGACCTGCTGAGGGTCGAAAAACTGGAGGGAGCGGTCGGTGATACCGTCGAGCTCACTGAAGTCCTGATGGTTGGCGGCGAAAAGGTAACAATCGGAACACCTTTAGTGCCCAGCGCTTCCGTGGTCGGCACAATCGTCGAGCAGGGCAAGGACAAGAAGATCCTGGTCTTCAAGGCCAAGCGGAGGAAGAACTCGAGCAAGAAAAACGGACACCGCCAACACCGAACCGTTCTGAAGATAGAAAAGATTACCACGTAAGGGAAAACCCCTTGTACCTGGGAGGGTTACGTAATGGCTCATAAGAAAGCAGGCGGAAGTACACGAAACGGACGCGACTCAGCCGGTCAGCGGCTGGGATGCAAGAAATACGGCGGAGAACTGGTGAAGGCCGGAAATATCATCTATCGTCAGCACGGCACCAGTATTCATCCCGGCACCAATGTGGGGTGCGGCAAGGATTACACCCTTTTCGCGCTCATCGACGGGATTGTCAAGTTCGAACGGATGGGTAGAGACAGGAAGAAGGTATCCGTTTACCCGGTATAAGATCCATCCATACGGCGCCTCACGATCCGGCTTGGTTTCTCGTCGGAGAAGCAGGCGTCCCTTCCATGGAGTGCTTCGCAAAGCCTGAGGCTGCATAGTCTCAGGCTTTGCGCTTTCCTGAAGAGTTTCCCATGCAATTTATCGATGAAGTAAAGATTTCCGTACGGGCAGGTCATGGCGGCGCGGGGTGCGTCTCCTTCCGGAGGGAGAAGTTCATCCCGAAGGGAGGACCGGACGGCGGTGACGGCGGCAAGGGCGGAGACGTCATCTTCGAGGTTTCCGCGAGTATTTCAACCCTGCTCGACCTGCGCCACCACCCCCACCAGAAGGGCGGTCGGGGAGCCCACGGCATGGGAAAGGACCGGCACGGCGCCAACGGGAAGAATCTGATTATTCCCGTTCCTCCGGGTACCGTTATCAGAGACTGGGAATCCAACGAGGTTCTGGCGGACCTGACCGAACCGGGGGAGCGGGTGGTGCTCTTGCGCGGCGGCAGGGGCGGCCAGGGAAATGCCCGGTTCGCCACGTCCACCAACAAGGCACCCAAGTTCGCCCAGCCGGGTGAACCCGGTGAGGAGCGCGATCTCAGGCTGGAGTTGAAGCTGCTGGCGGATGTGGGATTGTTCGGATTCCCCAGCGTCGGAAAGTCTTCCTTCATCGCCAGGATTTCGGCGGCACGCCCCAAGATTGCCGACTATCCGTTCACGACCCTGACGCCGAACCTGGGTGTCGTTTCCTACAAGGATTTCCGGTCGTTCGTGGTGGCGGACATACCCGGCCTCATCGAGGGCGCCCACCGGGGAGCCGGGCTCGGGCACCGCTTTCTCAAGCATGTGGAGCGGACACGCCTCCTTGTCCATATCCTCGACTTTTCCCACGTACCGGAGAGAGATCCGGTCCGCGAGTATCATGCGCTCAATCGGGAACTCCTTCTTTTTGACGAACAGCTTGCCGAGAAGCCGCAGGTCGTTGTCGTCAACAAGATTGATCTTCCACAGGTAAGGGAAAGTCTCAGCGACCTGACCTCCGTATTCGCCGACCTCGGGGTGAGGCTGTTTCCCGTATCCGCCGTAACCGGCGAGGGAATGCCCGTGCTGCTCGACGAGATTGCCCGATGCCTCTGGGGCACGCCTGCGGAATAACTGAAAATATAACCGTAGTGTTTGCCCTGCTACAACGATCATGCTACTATTCCCCACCGGCGGAATGTCCGAAGAGAGGTGGTATGCGCGATGAGAGCCGAAATTCTTGACAAGGTCAAGCGAATCGTTATCAAGATAGGGAGCCGGGTGCTGACGGGCGATGCGGAAGGTATAGACGTCGCCTTTCTCGACTCTCTTGCACGGGAGACCGGTCGTCTCCGCGAAAAGGGACTTGAAGTAGTCATCGTTACATCAGGCGCGGTTGCCGCGGGCGTCAAGGAAATGGGACTCACGGAGCGACCCAGGACGATCCCACAGAAACAGGCCGCCGCCGCGGTAGGGCAGCCGAAGCTGATGCAGGCCTACGAGGAGGCCTTTTGTACCCATTCCCTGAAGGTCGCCCAGATTCTCCTTACCCGTGACGACCTGGCGAACCGGCGGCGATTTCTCAATGCGCGCGCGGCCCTTGATGTGCTGTTGTCCGGGGGAATTGTGCCGATCATCAACGAGAACGACACGGTTGCGGTGGAAGAGATAAAATTCGGCGACAACGACAACCTCTCGGCCCTGGTGACCAGCCTCGTCGAGGCCCATCTGCTGATTATTCTGACGGATATCGACGGGTACTACGATGCTGACCCGCGTTCCAACCCGGATGCCAGGCTTGTCCCCCTGGTGAAGGCGGTAACGAAGGGCGTGGAGCGGGCAGCCGGAAGCACCGGCTCTTCCGTCGGCACCGGCGGCATGCTGACCAAGCTGGCGGCGGCCAAACGTGTCGGCAGGTATGGGGTGCCTACCATGATCGTCAACGGCCGGAAACCGGGGACACTGGCCCATGCCCTTGCGGGAGAGGAAGTCGGCACGCTTTTCCTGCCGTCCGGAGAGAGCCTGAACCGGCGCAAGCACTGGATTGCCTATACCCTGAGACCGCGGGGGAGGGTGTTCGTGGATACGGGCGCCCTGGTGGCTCTGTCGAGGCACGGCAAGAGTCTGCTCCCCTCGGGAGTAGTGCGGCTGGAGGGTGATTTCGACCGCGGCTCCTGTGTGCTGGTGTGCGGCGCCGACGGCAAGGAATTTGCCCGTGGTCTCGTAGACTACTCCCGCAGGGAACTGGATTCGATTCTGGGATGCAAAAGTTGCGACATTGAGAATCTCCTCGGCTACCGCTACGGAGACGAGGTCATTCATCGGGATAATCTGGTAATTCTTTGAAAGAGCTGAAGATCCTGCCGACAGAATACGAGGAGGAACAGAGAGATGACCATAGCCGAGAAAATCCGGACCATCGCCGCGGAATCGCGTAACGCTTCCCGCGCAATTGCGCGACTCTCTTCGGGGGAAAAGAACGACCTTCTTATTGCCATGGCCGACGCCCTGATCGCAGCTACCCCCCGGCTTCTCGAAGAAAATGCCAAGGATCTGGCTTCCGCGGAGAAAAAGGGGATATCATCCGCCATGCTGGACCGATTGATGCTTGATGATACGCGCATCAGGGCCATGGCGGACGGGCTGCGTGAGGTCGCCGCTCTTTCCGACCCGGTAGGGGAGGTGACCCGCATGTGGAAGCGTCCCAACGGCCTGATGGTGGGAAAGATGCGCATCCCGCTCGGCGTGATAGGGATCATCTACGAGGCGCGGCCCAACGTGACCGCCGACGCGGCGGCCCTCTGCCTGAAGGCGGGCAATGCCGTGATTCTGCGGGGCGGCTCCGAGGCAATAAACTCCAATGTCGCTGTCTCCGGAATACTGCGGGAAACCATGACACTGGCGGGCATCCCCGCCGCGGCCCTTTCGGTGATACCCTTTACGGATCGGGAAGGGGTTCTGGAGATGCTGAAGCAGGAGGAATTCATCGACCTGATCATACCGAGGGGAGGCGAGGGGCTTATCCGGTTCGTCGTGGAGCACTCCAAGATACCCGTCATCAAGCATTACAAGGGTGTCTGCCATGTGTTCGTGGACGCGACGGGCAACTTCGACACCGCGGAGAGGATCATCATCAATGCCAAAACCCAGCGACCCGGGGTATGCAACGCCCTGGAAACGCTCCTGATACACAGAGATATTGCCGAGCGGTTCGTGCCGAGGATTTTTGCCGTCATGTCCCGGCTGGGGGTCGAGATCCGGGGGGACGCGACCTTCCGCCGTTTCGCTCCGGACGCGAAGGTTGCGGTGGAAGATGACTGGTACATGGAGTTCCTCGATCTGATCCTGGCCGCGCGGGTTGTGGACAGTCTGGATGAGGCCATCGACCACATCGCCACCTACGGGTCCCTCCACACCGAGGCAATCGTGACCTCGGACTACGGGAATGCCCAGCGCTTCATCCGCGAGGTGAATTCCGGGGTGGTACTGGTCAATGCCTCGACCCGTTTCGCCGACGGCAACCAGCTCGGCCTCGGCGCGGAGATTGGAATCTCGACGACCAAGCTTCATTCCTTCGGTCCCATGGGTCTGGAAGACCTTACCACCACGAAATTCATCGTGTACGGGGACGGCCAGGTCCGCGCCTAGCGTGAAGAGAGTAGATCGTGGATTCGACAGGTGGAGTCGTTCTTCGTTCCCTCCGAACGGCCTGATTCTGCTGCTCTACGCTCATTTCGCTACAGCCGATAAACTCCCCTGCGGGTCGGGCGGTATCGGCCGGTGACGCTCCATTTCGCCAAGAGCAGCAACGAACCAGGCCAAAGTCGTTTTCTTCGGACGACTCCACCTGCCGATGTAGGTTGATTGCTCGGACTCGGGAACAGATATGAAAATCGGACTTTTCGGAGGCACCTTCAACCCGATTCATCTCGCGCACCTTCGCATAGCGGAGGAGATCCGGGAGACCTTCACCCTGTCCAAGGTGATCTTCATCCCCGCGGCGACTCCTCCGCACAAGCCCCTTGCCGACGACCTCTCCTTTTCAGAGCGGATGAAGATGGTTTCAATGGCAGTCCGGGGTAATCCCTTTTTCACCGTATCGGATCTGGAAGGGCGGCGGGAGGGGAAGTCCTACTCCATCGATACGCTGCATGCGTTCAGGGAGTTGTACCCGCGGGACGAGTTCTTTCTCATCATGGGGAGCGACTCTTTCGCCGAGTTCAGAACCTGGAAGGAATACCGGGCCATCTTCACCTGCTGCAACATCGTTGTCATCACCCGTCCCGGAGCGGAGTTGTCCCTGCGGGACGCCCTGCCGGATGACGCGGCGAGGGAATTCTGCTACTTCGAGGCGACAAACGTGTTTTCCCACCGTTCCGGTTATTCCGTTTACAGTCTAGAAGGAAGCCTGCTCGACATCTCCTCGACCGATATCCGCTCCCGGATCAGGCAGGGGAAATCCATTCGATATCTGGTGCCGGAAACGGTTGAACGATACATTAAACAACAGAGGTTATATGCGTACCACCACGAAAGTACAACTCACACCCCTTGACAGGGCGTTGCGCTGCGCGGCGCTTGCGTTGGACAAAAAAGCCGAAGATGTGAAGATCCTTGATATCCGCCGGATTTCCTCCATTGCCGATTACCTTGTTCTGGCGAACGGTCATTCCGACAAGCAGACCCAGGCAATCGCTGAATCCGTCAGGCTGGATCTGAAGAAATTCGGCAAAGTGCTGGATATCGAAGGGCTCAGAGAGGGCAACTGGGTTATCCTCGACTACGGTGATGTCATCCTCCATGTTTTCAAGGAGGAGGTCCGTCGCTACTATGATCTCGACGAACTCTGGTCTGATGCGGCCGTTGTGGAGATACCTTCCGACTACCGGTTGGACACGAAATAGTCGTGAGGCTCCGGGTGCTGTGGGTCGGCAAGACCCAGCAGGAATGGGTCCGGACCGGCATAGATGAATACGCGACGCGCATCAGGCGTTACTTCCCCTTGGAGATAGGCGAGGCCAGGGAGGAAAAGGGGGCACTGGAGGAATCCAAGAGGGAGCGGGAGTGCTCCCGGCTTGAGAAGCTCCTGCCCAAGTCCGCCCGGCTTGTGCTCCTGGATGAGCGGGGAAAGGAGATGACGTCCCCCGCTTTTGCCGGGTATCTCGGCGCATGCCGTGATGGCGGAGTTTCCGAACTGGCATTCGCAATCGGCGGCGCATACGGCTTTTCGGAGGCGTTCCGCTCCAGGGCTGATGCCGTTATCTCCTTGTCGCGCATGACCTTGACTCATCAGATGGTGAGGGTTTTTCTCCTTGAACAGATCTATCGGGGATGCACAATCCTGAACCGGGAACCCTATCATCATTGAACCTGAAAACGGCAGTTGAAGTCGTCCGGAGTGAACGAAGGATGACATCAAATGCCGAATCCGGGTTAAACCACACAGAATAAACTCCCCTGGAGGCGCCATGCCGAAACCTCTGCTCCTCATGATCCTGGATGGTTGGGGTATCAATCCCAACCGGGAAAACAACGCCATTGCCCTGACGGACCCGCCGGTCATGGGGCGGCTCATTGGCGAGTACCCGTCCACGGAACTGAACGCTTCCGGAATGGCGGTGGGCCTTCCCGACGGACAGATGGGGAACTCCGAGGTGGGACACCTGAACATCGGCGCCGGGCGGATCGTTTACCAGGATCTGACCCGCATCACAAAGGCAATCCGAGACGAATCCTTCTTCCGCAATCCCGTTCTTCTGGACTGCATGGCCGGAACTAGGGCAGCCGGCGGGCGCCTCCACCTTGCGGGCCTCCTTTCCGACGGAGGGGTCCATTCCCACCATACGCACCTCTATGCCCTGCTGGATCTCGCCCGCCGCGAAGGAATACGTGAGGTCTTCGTCCACTGTTTTCTGGACGGCCGGGATACGCCGCCGAAGAGCGCATCCGGCTACCTGGCGGCGCTGGAGGAGGAGATGAAGCGCGTCGGGATCGGCAGGGTTGCCACCATTATGGGCAGGTATTACGCAATGGATCGCGATAACCGTTGGGATCGGGTCGAAAAGGCCTACCGAGCCATGGCGGGCGGCGAGGGAAAAGAGTCCGCTTCAGCATCCGAAGCAATATCTGAAAGCTACGAAGACGGGATTACCGACGAGTTCGTGCTCCCGGCGGTCATGGTTGACGGAGACTTTCCAGCCGGAACGCTGCGTGACGGGGACGGGTTCATTTTCTTCAACTTCCGCTCGGACCGGGCCAGGGAGATAACGCGCGCTTTTACCGATCCGGAGTTTGCCGGTTTTTCGCGTAGCGTGCGGCCCAAACTTGCTTCCTATGTCTGCATGACCGAGTACGACGAGACGTTCCGCCTTCCCGTTGCCTTCGGTCCTGAAGAGCTGAAGAACATCCTCGGCGAAGTTGTCTCCCGAGCCGGGATGCGCCAGCTCCGGATTGCCGAGACCGAGAAGTACGCCCATGTCACCTTCTTTTTCAACGGCGGCAATGAGACCCCGTTTCCGGGTGAGGACAGGGTACTTGTCCCATCGCCGAAAGAGGTGGCCACCTATGATCTGAAGCCTGAGATGAGCGCGTACGGGGTTGCCGACGAACTGGTACGGCGGCTTGACGAGGACATCTACGACTTTATCGTGTTGAACTTCGCCAATGCCGACATGGTAGGGCACACCGGGGTGCTGGAAGCGGCAAAGAAAGCTATCGCGGCGGTTGATGAATGCGTCGGAAAGGTGGTTGACGCAGTGCTGTCCCGCGGGGGGAGGCTGCTAATCACGGCCGATCACGGCAATGCGGAGACCATGGTGGATGAGGCGGGAAATCCCCATACGGCCCATACCTGCAATCCCGTACCGTTTCTGTTGGTGGATGATTCCCGGAAAATGGTCCGCCTGCGTCCGGGCATCCTTGCCGACATCGCACCGACGGTTCTGGAACTTCTCGGCATCACCCAGCCGGAAGAGATGACGGGCGCAAGTCTGCTCTCCGAGTAAATCTGGAAACGGCGGTTGGAGTCGTCCGAAGAGAAAGTAGGATTACTTCAACCGCCGAATCCGATACCCCCTTTCCGTTGTCTCACGCGCGTCGACCCGGATGCGCGCCGGTTTCCTCATTCCTTTTCCGCGGCAATCCCGTCTTCTATGGCATGCAGCCTGAAACCTCTCCTCCGCAGGGATTCCCTCAACCTATCCGGCGGCGCTTCCTTTTTCCATCCCCCGTGAAACCGGTCCGCTGCCAGCAGGATTCCCCCCGGTTTGAGGCGCGACGCCAATGAGGCGACAGCGGCCTCCATCTTCTTTTCATCATGGATGAACGGGCCTCCTAGCAGCCCGTTGCAGAGGATGATGTCATAGGGCGGTTCTTCCGGTCGTGGCGGACGGCATACGTTATCCTGAAAAAAAGCGATTCCCCCGGTTTCTTCATCCGCGAGCAGCGTTTCAATATTCATCCGAAAGCTCTTCTCTCTGGCAGCGTCATGGGGAAAAAAGCCATGTGCCGCCGCAAACAGTTCCAGCGGTTCGAGAGAACATCCATGAATTGTTCGCTGTTTTTCTGAAATGCCCCGTGCCCGGAGGAGAAACGCCAGTTCGTAGGTGGATTCCCCGGTTCCGCATGCCGCATCCAGGCAGCGAACCTCTCGATGCAGAATGTCCCGGCGTTGGTGAATCCATGTATCCAGAAACCGAATCTGAGCGGAGTAGCGGCGAAAGCTCCCGCCATGGTGTCGGGGAAGCAGGAAGGTGAAGAGAAAGCGGATGCGGCAACCTTCATCCGCTGCCAGCAGCTCCAGCAACCGGGCGGGATTTGCGACGGGAGAGGCCTCTCGAATTCCGCGCAGAAAATCGAGCCAGCTTGCACATGCGGAAAGGAGTGTGAGCCCTGCTTCCGAACGATAGCGGAGCGACAGGGAAAGAAGGCGTTTGATGGCGCGCGCTATCTCCGCCATGGGCAGGTAGAGTTCGGTCAGGGAGCGCATCTTACCGGTTACGGCGAGTCCTCCATCCCAGAGGCCGAAGGGGTAGCAGGCGGAATAAACCCGGAAACGCTCCCGGAGTCGGACGATATCCCGTTCCAACGCTGCATTTCGTATGTTGCCGGAGGCCGTCAGGCGGGAGAGATTGAATCCGGTTTGCCGGGCGGATAGCGTGGGTGTGAAGAGGCGAATCACGTCGGTTCCGGTGGTTTCGGTTCCCTGTCGGTGGGTGTGGCGGTCAGAATGTGAACCGGAGCCCCCCTTCAAACCAGCGTCGGGGGTTCTGATAGATGTCGTTCAGATACTGCGCACCGTTGAAAAGGTTGTGGGCCGTGAAGAAAACCTCTCCTGTAACACTGTCGGAGAGGTTGAACTTCCTCGACAGGTTCAGATCCCAGATCATGGCGCTGTATCTGCCGTTGTTCTCCGGGGAAGCATTCCAGTCGATATAGCGTCCCTTGAGAAGGGCTCTCAGGAACCG
>CALABV010000234.1 GCA_937886325.1 uncultured Geobacter sp. | reverse complement strand
AGGAAAGGTTTACTCGCTTCTCACCTTCTAGCACCACCGGGGAAAGGGCTTGAAAATGCGCCCCGGATAGGCTATAAAAAATTCTCTTTTGTCCCCGTAGCTCAGCAGGATAGAGCACTTCCCTCCTAAGGAAGGGGTCGGACGTTCGAATCGTCTCGGGGACGCCAAAATATCAAGGGGTTACGGCTTAGGCTGTAACCCTTTTTGTATATGCTATCGATTGTACAGTTTTTTTTGTGTTCCACCCGCAATATGTGCCGCTTATTTTGACATCTTTCGCGTTGATGGCGGTATATACATAACGCTCCATCAGGCGCTCTCTCCATTCTTGAATCTCTGAGCGGACAGAATATGCCGCTTGATATTCATTTCCAAGCACACCCCCGATTGAATTTGGTGTTCATGATCGCCATTGATTGTCAGAAAATGGTGTTTGCGATGTTCTATTGCATTTTTTCGTCTACAATGTGGTGGCGCTCGACACTTCAGGAGACTGAAACACAATCCAAATCAGGTTATTTGCCATCCTTATGTATTGGGAACGTAACGAAATTCGTTATTTGTGGGTACTAATTTGACAACTGTGAATATGCCTGTAATTTAGTAAAAGAATTCTTGGATTTTACCCTGTCCGCACAATAATTATTTGTTTACATAAGGTGAAAATGAAAAAAATATTAATAATAGAGGGTGCACATTATGTCAGTGCACTGTTAGAGGGTGGCTTGGAGGAGGGCTACCATGTCTTTGTTGCGGCAAGCGGCACGGAAGCGATGAATCTTGCTCAACAACAACCTCTGGACCTGATACTGCTTGACATGGATATGCCTGATGGTTATGGCGCTGAAATTTGCTCGTTTCTGAAGGAAACAAATGTAACGAAGTATATCCCGTTGATTCTTCTATCTTCTTGCAGTCAGAAGAAAGAAATCATCAATGGATTACATGCAGGAGCTGATGATTACTTGACAAAACCCATCTGTGGGAGTGAATTGCTTGCAAGAGTAGATGCTCACCTTCGCACCAAAGACTATTATGCCGACCTGGAGAAAGACGACCTGTTGATGCTTCTGGAATTAACCGAAGTCATCTCAGTTATACGGAATCCGAAAAGAATTCTCACAATTATCGTTGAAAAAATGGTTGCGGCTTTTGATGTATCACGGTGCTCGATTATCGGCCTGAACGATAGTGGCGAGCTGGTCGTCAAGGTAAGCAGCGATCTTCCAGAAAACCAGGAGATGAAAATCGATTTGGGAAAATACCCGGAAATTGAAAAAGCTTTATCTACCCAGCGGCCCGTCGTTTTGCAGGATATCCGCACAGACCCTCTTATGGCACCCGTAAGGGACAAAATCCAGGGGCTTTCAGATAATGCCATCTTTGTGGTGCCCATAATCAAAAAACAAAACGTCATAGGGACCTTTTTCCTGAGGACCGCATCCCCGGTTAAGGAGTGGGTCTCGTCGAGGATCTTCAAACTGTGTCAGTTGGTCGCTAACATCGCCGGAAATGCGCTTGAGAATGCGGTGATTTTTGAGGCGATGCATTCACAGAGAAAACTGCTCGAGGAACTTGCGCTTCGAGACAGCCTGACTGGTCTCTATAACCACCAGCATTTCCATACACGTCTTGAGGAGGAGTTCTACAGAGCCCAACGTTATGGCTTGCCCTTGTCCTGCGTCTTCGCTGATATTGATTGCTTCAAGCACATCAATGACCGTTACGGGCACGTCACGGGTGATGTGGTTCTGAAGCAGATTGGCAAACTGATTGACAAGATACTTCGAAAAAGTGACATTGCCGCGCGTTATGGTGGAGAGGAGTTTGCTGTTTTGATGCCGAACACGATAAGGCGGGGAGCCGGCAACTTTGCCAGAAGGCTGGAAAAAATGATTGGCGAGTTGTCAATTCAACAGATGAAAGGCAAAAGGATTTCAATAAGCGTCGGTGTGGCGACCTACAACGGTGAGAACGAGGTATCGTTTCAAGGCCTGCTGCAACAGGCTGATGAAGCCATGTATTCAGCAAAGAAGGCGAAGAAGGAGAAGGGTTTCATGATACCCTAGGGTTGTCACCGCTGTTTGTGAAATTTTTTCTCTGATTGATTTGGGCAATCGCTTTCTGTGCTAGATACAGCAGGTCCAGCATTAGTGGATTCCTGTATATAGGCGGGCAAACCTTTTGTGATGATGGACGGATTGCTTCATGTCTTCAGATACAGAACAAATTCAATCAAGGAAAAGTAAGCAAAAAAATCAGCTGTTAATTTTCTTGCAGGGAAATTTTGTTAAGGCAGCTACAACAAGAGGGATTCCTGTTGAGTAATGTTGACGAAATCCATGGCAATATGAATTTGGATACAAGAATTTTATCGAATTTCATTATAGAATTAAACATTTCCCTTCGGCTTGTAACTTCATACCCCAAGAATCATCCAATCATTATTGCATCAATACATAAAGTGCTGCAGATGTTTGACAGGTTGCTAGAATTTCGGGAAAAAATATCCCTGGCAATAGCCCGTGACTCGTTAATGTTTGAATATGCCCTTTTGGACCCCAAAAACCCGGTTTACAAGAATCTCGCAAATATATTGTTTAATCACGACATAGCCTCTATCACCTTCCAGAAGGCATTAACCGCCGACGAACTTATCCGATTCAGTGAAATCATGTTGCAGAAGCGTGAAAACCTCAGAGAACGTGGGGGCATTCAGCGTGCAGCAAAGGAGGCTGGCATCAGTAATATCCTACTACAGGAGATCAATTACGCGAATTTCAGTACCACAGAAGAGGAGAGGATAGATCCTGCCGAAGGAAAGCATGCAAAGCGTGAGGCGTCTACGCTATGGGAAGATTTTGCCCATGGTGTCTTGGAAGGCTCGTTGGATCCGCGCGGCACCCATTCATCATATGCGAGTGTGCCGGACCCTGGCGTCTTGGCTGATATGATGAATGAGTACGACAATCGTTCAGGTTCTAAGAGAGAGAGTTATGCCGATGTAATTGCCTCGTTCATGGGTGAACTCGGCAAGGGAGAAGGTAATCTCTCATGCCATACGGATTCCCTTGAAAAGTTGAGCATGTTTGTAAGCAGGTTGAATCCGGCTATCCGGAGGCAATTTTTGAACGGGGTATTTACACATCCTGGTATGAACCAGGGTATAACCAAAGAAATTCTTGCAACGTTCCCGAATGATGTGATTTTGGACGCCCTAGAAGACATTAACTCACGAGCGAGTTATAACCCCCCTGTCACGATCAGCCTTTTGCAGCGCTTATCGAAAACGACCCCGACGGAAAAGGGGCAGAAAACCGTATCAGCCGATGCAAAGGTCGATGAGCATCAGCTTGCTGAGAAAATGCGCATCATCTTCCAGGAAGACAAAAGCGACGAGTTTATACCCACTGCTTACCAGGAAGCGCTCCGAGCAATAACCTCCATGAGCAGGCTTTCGATACCAGAATTGGAGGAAATCGGAGAATTGCGGCAGACCCTTCAATGTCATGCTATGGAAATCCAACTCTGCAGGGTAATTCTTGAAGCTATGAGGATGCCCTCGGATACGTGCAAACAGGAGGCTTTGGAAAAAAATCTTCTGGAACTTCTTAATTATTTCCTTGATGCAGGGGACTTTTCTTTCCTTACCGAGATATACAATCATGTGCATTCGGTTGAGAAACAGCATTTTTCAGCGATATACGATTATTTCACTGACCAGCATTTTTTGGACAAAGTTCTGGATTGTCTTGAAACATGGGATAAAACGAAACAGCCCGATATCTGTCACCTCATCCATACAATAGGAAAACCATTTGTCGAGCCTTTGTTGGACCGTTTGTCCCAGGAGCAGAACATTTCCCTGCGGCGTTCCTATCTTGACTGCCTTCTGGCGCTAGGCGAGAACGTGAGGGATGCCGCCATTAAGAGGCTACAAGATAACCGTTGGTATTTTGTCAGAAATTTGGTCATTATTCTGCGCGATCTTAATGATTTTTCCGTACTTGTCCATATCCGTAAAATACGGGATCATCGGCATCCTCGTGTCCGTCAAGAGGTAATCAAAATATTTCAGCATTTCAATCACCCCGAGGCAGACCGGCTTCTGTTGCAGGACTTGCAGAGCAGTGAGAGGGAACAGCAGTTGAACGCAATTCAGTTGGCTGAAAAAAGTCGTAATACGGAAGTATTCAACAAACTCCTTTCATTCCTTGCCAAGGGTGGGTTCACGAGTTTAGATTTTGAAATCAAGAGTGCTGTCGTTCGAACTCTGTCCCAGATAAAAAACGATCAGGCATTGCCATGGCTGATGCGGTATGTACGTTCAAAACACCTATTTCTTCCGCAATCCCACAATCGCCTCAAGGTGGAAATAGTAAAATCATTTCAACAGTATGAGGTCGGGTCTGTCAGACCTTTACTTGAGGAATTGGCGAGTTCAAATCAGAATGAACTGGTGTTGACGGCCAAGGAAACCCTGCTTGCGATTCAAGGTGAAGAATGAAAAGCGATAACGCCCGTGCACTATACGAATTCGCCCGGCAACTGGCTACTGCCATTTCAACAGTCTCCCTTTACTCCCCGGGGCATCATCTGGTCCGGCGCCTGTGTTCCTCGATAACGGCAAACCTCGAAAAGGTAATGGCAGACAAAACCGATATTTCCCTCGTTGTTATTGATAATGCGCTAATTGTTGACGGAATGCCTCTGGGCGAAAGCCTGCATATCAACCGGTTGGCTCAGAGTCTTACTCTGCGGGGCATCGGACATATCAGACTGTTACGGGGGATTACGCCAGAGGAAATATTGGGGATGGTAGAAAATCTTTCAAAGCAATATTCCGGCCGTGTAATTTCTTCTACTGCCAACATCCGTTACGGGAAAGTCGGGGTGCATTTTTCCTACAAGACTGCTGAACCAGAAAGGGACACGCTCGTCTTGGACCAGGCAACTGTGCCAGTGTTTGCCGAAGAGATGGCAAAATACAGCGAGATCTGTGAGGGTGTCAAGAAGCACAAAACGTTGAAGGTGGCAGGCATAATGGAAATTGTTTCCGGATTCATAGCCACAGTTAAGAGTGAGGCCGATCCCCTGTTGGCACTGGCGCCGCTCAGGTCTTCCGATGAATATACATTCTCTCATTCAGCAAACATCTGCATTTTGAACCTGGCCCAAGCAATGGCCCTTGGGATGGATGGTCCCGTGCTGCATGATATTGGGATAGCCGCGATGCTCCATGATGTCGGCAAGTTCTTCATACCCGAAGAAGTGCTCAATAAACCGGGCCGTTTGGACGATGAAGACTGGAAACTGGTAAAGCAGCATCCCCTGTGGGGCGCCCAGTACCTGTTGAGTACTCCGGGAGTGCCCCACCTGGCAATCATCACGGCTTATGAGCATCACCTTAAATATGATTTTTCCGGTTATCCCGCTGTGCCGGCAGGCTGGCAACAGAATCTTTGCAGTCAGATGACAACGGTATCCGATTTCTTTGATGCATTGCGGACCAAGCGTCCTTATCGCGGCGCTATGGAGATGGAAAAAATTTCAGATATAATGCTGGAAAACACTTGGACTGGGCTTCATCCGGTACTTACCAAAAATTTTCTAAAGATCATGGGTAAAATATCGGAGATGGTTTGATGCATGCTTTGTTTTCAACTGAGATATGTGGGAAAGATAGGAAGGCTTTGTTTCGAGTCTAAGGAACGGGTCGGACGTTCGAGTCGTCTCAGGAACGCCAGTAAATACAAGGGGTTTCGGATTTTGGCCGTTACCCCTTTTTTCGCTCCACCCGTAAGCTTTTCTCTACCGAATCCTTTCCCACTCCGTGTCGTAGGTTTCCAGGATGCCTGGAACGGATGCAATCAAAATTCGTGCAGCTCCCGAATCTCCAACCTGAGGAGGGTATCTCGACACCGTGAAGTAACCCACCATCCGCACATTCCAGGCGATGCCCTGGAAGAGTGAAATGCTGGCTTCAGAGATGGTTTGCCCATACAGGGTTTCAGTTGGGTAGTATGCCCAATGTCCCCTGCCATTGCTCCCTATGCGGATCGTCCAATCAGCGGTGGATGTATGCCATGTATCGGTGAACCATCCGGTTTCCAACACGATCACGGCCCTCTGGGCAGGATCGTTTCCTCTTCTCACCCGAATTACGCATCGCATGATTTTGCCCCCATCTCGAGAAGGTTATGACCATTCCTTTCTTCATATAGTATATCATTGCGAACCAGCAGCTTTAAACATCGCTGTTTGTTGCAATCCTTGTCGCAGCACGTCTACAAGTATTTCAGCAACATTGGATCGATAAGCGGTTATTTCCATGCGTCCTCCTTTCGGCGGAATTCCTTTGGAGAGAAGACCGTATGATGCTAAAAAAGGGGTGCCGAATTGAATCCCCCCTCGATTATCTATGGCTCTTTACCGATCGTCAGTCTATCGTGTCCATTGTTCTTTCTGCGCCTTTATGGTACTTCTGTGTGGCGTACCGTGGATTGGGATTCTTTGTATGAAAGGATGGCTTGACAATGAAATATTTAATCTTTCTTTTGTCAATGTTCTTTTTGGCGGCGCCTGCAATCAGTCAGGCTGAAGCAGTGCATGACGACGCTGACACGGTCGGCGTGGGGTATCTCGCCAAGTCGGACGGAACGAAGGTGTATCAGCGTTCCGAAGGGGATTCGGTTGTCGCCACGGTGCCGAAAGACTTTCCCCTGGTTGCCTTTGAAAGCAAAAATGAATGGCTCGGCATCAGTGCTTCCGAATCGATTACGAACGGCCGGGCTCATGTGAGGTACTGGAAAAACGGT
>CALABV010000233.1 GCA_937886325.1 uncultured Geobacter sp. | reverse complement strand
TCCTCATCCAGCCGATAGAACCTGCATGGATTATACTGCGTAAACCTGAACCAGAGACTGGAGTCAAATTTCAAGGCATCTCTGGCCTTCTGGCAGTACTCGACGTAGTTCATGCCATCCAAAAGCGTCAGATACCAGTCCGTGCCGAACAGGATGCGGTCCTTTATGAGTTCCCTGTCAGGATCTTTTTTCAGAATCTCTTCAATGAAATAGTTACGGAATTTTCCATTTGCAAAAGACGATGAGATATCCGCGTACACATTGGGATAATCCTTCATCATTTTGATGATCTGCTTTCCCCATAACCTGCCAAGTTCAGTATTGCCACCAAAATGGGCCAAACAAAGACGTAGATCCTTCAGAGCCCTGCCTTTTACAGTTGCATCAAGAACCTTGCGCCAGGCCTCAGGGGCGACATAATTTTCATTGAAATACTCTGCAGCGTCATAAACAGTTGCTCCAAGAACATTCCGCGGCTTGGCAAATCTCTGCTTCCGATCCTCGTCGGAATCATTGGGGTGCGTGAAATGAATATATTTTTCGCGGTCAAAGGTAAATGCCCCTTCGGGTGTGCAGTGGTTCATGATGGGTGCCTGCTTTTCGGAACAATAGAGATAGAAATCCTTTAAAATAGGTAGTCTTCTCACGTCCCATGGTCGGTAGCCCTGCGCAGTGTACATCTTGTACCCCAGGTAAAGGCCTTCGCTGCCCACGTGATTGTAAACCTCCTGGTTGCCCTTCAGTTGCCAGCGCCGGGGGTCGTAATGGAACATCGGGAGCATCTTCAATGGGTATTTGAGTACCGCCAACTCAGTTTCTCTCAATTGTTTTTTCCACTGCTCATATCTTTTTGTCTCGCTTGAACCCGTGAGGCACGGTCTTGCAATTATCCTCACCCTTTTTTCTCTACCCGAACGGATATCATGGTAGCACCCCGGAATTCCCTCCTCTGTTTGCACATCTTTCCAAAACTTTTCGTACTCCTGCCGCTCTTGCCCTTCTTCGGGGACATGCTCCGGTTTCCCGTCTTCCAGTTCATAGGTGTTCCCTTTTCGTCTCCATTTGCCGGGAATGGGAAACCAGTAGCGAATCGGGTCCTTTGAAAAGTCCGAATCGGCGTAGACAGGGTTGTAGATCTTGAGGCCGAAATATCCGTTGACATGGGAGTATTCCATGTCCATTGTCATAACCACACCGGTCAACACCAGGTGACAAAGCCCACTGTAATCCCAGCTCTTTCTGAAATATTCGAATGCCTGGTTTCTCTTGGCTATATAAACATCGGCAAGCTCTTTGGTTGGCTTTTTCGCCTCCGGGATCATCTTTCTCAGGCCGGATTTGCGGTAGTACTCTCCGTCTTCATTCGGTTTTAACCTGAAATGTTTTTCTATCGTCCCGACGAACTCCTTTGGCTTAACATAATCCCACATATACAATATGGTATTCCCCGCGCCTTCCACAAATCCCCGTGATGGTTTGCCCTTGCCCAGCACCGGGGTGCGATCCCATATAATATGCACCGGCGCGCAGTTCCCGCTCTGGATATGCATATGGGAATCGACGATTACGGATGGTCTATAGACACTTATCTGGTGCATACCCCCGCATAACAGATCTGGCTTCTTGGACTTCAATTTGGAACCGTTGGGATCGTTCTGCTCCACCTTTTTCTTTACATTTTTTTTGTTTTCGGTCATGACAGCGGTCCTTTATATTCACGTTATTGTGACACCCTGCATCAATCCCCTCTACAGCTCATTTTTGAGCGGGCGGCAAGCATTGTAGAACAGGTAATAGACATTGTTCATTCGTGCCTCTTCCGGCTCGAAGATAATCTCGTATTTGCTGCATGGATCCTGATCCGGGAGTTCGATCACGCCGTCCTTATCGGTTGTCTTTTCGATTATGCTGCCGTCCGGCATTTTTATTTTGAACTTCATGCCGGGAATCGCCTTGTTTTTCTTGTGGCCGAAAACGAATCTCTTACCCTCTTCATCGTAGTTATCCCACGAGAGGTGTTCCACCACCCTGAAACGGAAGGTGGTTGGTTCGGGCTGAGCCACATCCAGCGGCTTTGCGGTGGGAGGCGAAGCGGAATCCCGGTTGACTCCCAGGGCATTCCTGTTGTTCTGCGTCATAGGGTCTGAATTGCGGCACGCGCCCTTCCCCTCGATCTTGACATCATGGGAGCTGTTGATGAACTCGGCCCTGTCCCCCACCGTTCCGGACGCGATTCCCCTGCCGGTTCCGGGCAGATCGCCGGTACTGGTACTGTAACGGCAACCGTCTATGGCGCCCATGCAGCCGTCGATCTTCACGCTTTTTGAGCCGTCCGTGAGCGTGGCGGATCTGGCGATGTTGGTATAGGGAACCGGCACGAGCGAACTGCCCATGGGTGTAAGGCAGACATCCGGACCGCTCACGGTGACGCCGCCGCTGCCGGTATTGGAAATCCCCTGGCTGTTTGCAAAAACCGTTGATTTTCCCATGGTGTCGAGTCTCCTTTTCTATTCTTTCTCCAGAACCAATGCCCCGCATGCCCCGTGATCGTCCGAACAGAACACCAGGACGGGGCCTTGCAGCCATCCGCGGACGAACCCCTGTGCCGCGACCGACGCCATCACCGCACCGGAGGCCGCGCCGATATCGCCATAGCAGTTTGCCGGTTTCCGGAGACTCCTCCCAGTACCACGCTTCCCGAAGCAGTTTGTTTCAGACATACTCCATTCCACCGCGCGGGAGTTCTCGCCGTTCAGGTCTCCAAAAACGACGCGGACATCTTTGCCTGAAGTACCGGCCAACGCGACCCGGCAGGCCTCGGCCAGCCCCGAGCCCCGACCGGACTTGCTATCCGCGCGCGGCTCGGGATCTTCGGCCAGACCAAGCCCGGTGATTCGCGCAAGGATCGGTCTGTTCGCCTGCCGGACCCGCTCCGGGTCTTCAATAATCATGAAACAGACCGCCTCTCCGGCGATGAGTCCCTGATGGCGGCCATAGCTGACGGACTTGAGGCGAGCGTCCTGTTCGAACCAGTTCAGGGTTGAGTCTCTCAATAACGAGTCGATGCCGCCGACGATGCACACGGCACGGGGATCACTTTCGATCATCATTCCCGCCTCGGCAATGGAGTTCGGCACGGAAGCCTTTCCATGAGGGCAGGTC
>CALABV010000232.1 GCA_937886325.1 uncultured Geobacter sp. | reverse complement strand
TGACGACCTCTGGAAGTGACGACATCCGTTTGACCGCGATTTTGTTGACAAACGCATTTATTTCTTTAAGATAGTCCATCCACCAGTTTATTGAAACAAAGCATGAAAAAGGAGAAGGGAATGTACAAGATTGCCGTTATCGGCGGGGACGGAACAGGCCCCGAGGTTGTTGCAGAGGGTTTGAAGGTACTGGGAGCGGTAAACAACAAATACGGGATCAAGATGGAGTATACCCATTTCGATTTCGGCGGCGAGCGTTACCTGCGTACCGGCGAGGTCCTGCCGGAGACCGCTGTTTCCGACTTGCGCCAGTTTGACGCCATCTTCCTGGGCGCCATCGGCCACCCCGACGTGAAGCCGGGAATCCTGGAAAAGGGGATCCTGCTCAAGCTCCGTTTCGAACTGGACCAGTACATCAACCTCCGTCCGGTGAAGCTCTACCCCAACGTGGAAACCCCACTCAAGGACAAGAAACCGGAAGATATCGACTTCGTGGTGGTGCGCGAGAACAGCGAGGGGCTCTATACCGGCTCCGGCGGCGTGCTGAAGAAGGGGACACCGGACGAGGTGGCCATCCAGACCTCCATCAACACCCGCAAGGGTGTCGAGCGCTGTCTGCGCTACGCCTTTGAGTACACCCGCAAGCGCAACAAGAACAAGACCCTGACCCTGTGCGGCAAAACCAATGTGCTGACCTTTGCCTTCGACCTGTGGGAGCGGGCCTTCCACGAGATCGGCGCCAAGGACTATGCAGACATCAAGCGGGAGTATGCCCACGTGGACGCGACCACCATGTGGATGGTGAAGAATCCCGAATGGTTCGACGTCATTGTGACCGATAATATGTTCGGCGACATCATCACCGACCTGGGCGCCATGGTGCAGGGCGGCATGGGCATTGCGTCCGGCGGCAATATCAACCCGGAAGGCGTTTCCATGTTCGAGCCCATCGGGGGGAGCGCGCCCAAGTATACCGGCAAGAATGTGATAAATCCCATGGCGGCCATCGGCGCGGCCCAGATGATGCTCGATATTCTGGGTGAGGAGAAGGCGGCGAAGGACGTTGAGGCGGCCATGGTCGGCGTGATGCAGAAGATGAAGAGCATGAGCGCCGGCAAGATGGGATATTCCACTACCGAGGTCGGCGACATGGTGGCCAAAGCGGTCAGCTGACGAGGGCGGAAAGGCTGTGCAGGAAAGGGGGAGGCGATATTCCGCTTCCCCTTTTTTCTTTTTTGTTGACAATACTCGTTTACTCTCAATAAAATTGTAAAATTTTCCGGCCCGGGGACAGGGGGTCGTTGAGAGAGGAGATTGGCGGAGATGGCGAAAAAACTGTGGAATGTTGCCATAGCAGGCGCAACCGGCGCCGTGGGCAACCAGATGATTCAGTGTCTTGAGGAGAGAAACTTTCCGGTGGGAAAGATCAAATTCCTGGCGAGCGAGCGGAGTATCGGGAAGGTTCTTGAGTATAAGGGGAAGCCGGTTCAGGTGGAGCTCCTGGACCACGATGCGTTCGAGGGGATCGATATCGCCCTCTTTTCCGCGGGCGGCAGCCGCTCCCAGGAGTTCTGCCCTTCCGCGGCGCGGGCCGGTGCGGTGTGCATCGACAATTCCAGCGCATGGCGCATGGACCCGGATGTGCCCCTCGTGGTTCCGGAGGTGAACCCCCACGCCATTGCCGGCTACACGAAGAAGGGAATCATTGCCAACCCGAACTGCTCCACCATCCAGATGGTGGTGGCCCTCAAGCCGCTGCACGATTACGGCACCATCAAGAGGGTCGTGGTTTCAACCTATCAGGCCGTGTCGGGTACCGGCAAGAAGGCCATCGACGAGCTGCGGATCCAGGCGGGCGAGATGCTCAACGGCAGGCCCGCGGAGGCGAAAGTCTACCCGTACCGCATCGCGTTCAACTGTCTTCCCCAGATCGATTCCTTCGAGCCGAACGGCTATACCAAGGAAGAGATGAAGATGGTCAACGAGACCAGGAAGATCATGGAATCCGATATCCGGCTGACGGCCACCACGGTTCGCGTGCCGGTCTTCTATGGCCATTCGGAGTCGGTGAACATCGAGACCGAGAAAAAGATCACCGTTGCCAAGGCATTCGAGCTGCTGAAGAAGGCTCCCGGCTGCAAGCTGGTGGACGACGTGGCAAAGAAGGTATACCCGATGCCCATCGACGCAGCGGGGCAGGATCTGACCTATGTGGGTCGTATCCGCGAGGACGAGTCGGTTGAGAACGGTCTGAACCTGTGGGTTGTCGCTGACAATATCCGCAAGGGGGCGGCAACCAACGCGGTGCAGATTGCCGAAATCCTTATCAAGGAATATCTGTAGAGACGTTTCGTCTTTCGCCGGTTTTCAACGGCCGGATAAACGCTTTCTTGTTTCTCCGAGACGCCCGCAGGGCGTCTCTCTTTTTCTATGCGCACCATAAAGCTGACAATCGAATATGAGGGGACGCAGTACGCGGGGTGGCAGGTCCAGCCCAACGGTCTCTCCGTCCAGGAGGTTATGGAGGAGGCCCTGGCGAAGCTTCTGAAGGAAAAGGTTCGAATAGCATCGTCGGGCCGCACCGACGCAGGTGTCCACGCCCTGGGAATGGTTGCCGCGTTCCGCACGGAGAAGAGCATCCCGGTCAGGGCCTTTTCGGACGGACTGAATTCCCTCCTTCCGCCCGATATCGCCGTGCGCGAGGCAGTGGAGGCGCCGGCCGATTTCAACCCCCGCAGACACGCAAAGGGCAAGCACTACCGGTACACGGTCCTGACTGCTTCGAGGCGGTCACCCTTGTCGCGACTGTTTACCTGGAGAGTTGGCTGCACCCTTGACGTGGAGGCAATGGTTCAGGCTGCGCGCCACTTCATCGGCGAGAAGGATTTCGCCGCCTTCAGGGCCGCAAACTGCGCGGCGCAAACATCGGTTCGCCGTATTGACAGTCTTGATATCCGGCGGGACGGAACACTTCTGATATTCGATGTCAAGGGTTCAGGATTTCTCAAAAACATGGTGCGCATCATTGTCGGTACCCTGGTATCCGTCGGGAGAGGGAGCCTGTCCCCGGACGATATTCCTTTCTTGATTGAGTCAGGAGATCGAACGCGTGCCGGAAGCACCGCGCCTCCGCAAGGATTGTGCCTCATGGAGGTATACTACTGATACGACGAGGTAAAAGAAAAACTTCTTGACAAGCACATGTCTATGTTTTAGATTTACCATCTTTCAATACGTCAAAGAAATTGATTTATTATCCAGTTGTGAGGTTATATGAAAACGCTCGTGCCCAAGAATAATGATATTGCAAGGGATTGGTTCCTGGTCGATGTGGAAAACAAGGTTCTCGGCCGGGTAGCTACCCAGATCGCTTCCATCCTTCGCGGAAAAAACAAGCCTCTGTTTTCTCCCCACGTGGATAGCGGTGATTTCGTGATAGTCGTCAACGCGGAGAAGGTAGTGCTGACCGGTAACAAGCTTTCCGACAAGATTTACTACAGCCACTCCGGGTATCCCGGCGGAATCAAGTCCATTACAGCTGGAAAGCTGATGGAGAAAAAGGCCGAAGACATCATCCGGAAGGCGGTAAAAGGGATGTTGCCCAAGAACAAGCTTGCAAGCCACATGCTCAAGAAGCTCAAGATCTATACGGGATCAACCCACCCCCATGAGGCGCAGCAACCCAAATCGTTGCAGGTATAATTACATTTTCACTACTATCGCATCAGGAGAAGATATATGGCAGCAGCAAGCTTCTACGGTACCGGGAAAAGGAAATCATCCATCGCCAGGGTCTGGCTGAAACCCGGAAGCGGCAAGATTATCGTTAACGACAAGAGTCTTGATGATTACTTCGGCAGGGAAACATCCAAGATGGTTGTAAAACAACCGCTGGAGCTCACCGAGAATGCGGATAAGTTCGACATCTACGTAACCGTCAAGGGAGGCGGGGACAGCGGACAGGCGGGAGCCATCAAGCACGGAATCACCAAGGCGCTGCTCGAAGCTGATGTGGCCCTGCGCGGTGTGCTGAAGAAAGCGGGCTTTATTACGCGTGATTCGCGCGTCAAGGAACGTAAGAAGTACGGCAAGGCGGCTGCCCGCCGGAGCTTCCAGTTCTCCAAGCGTTAAGATTCGAATCGCGTCACAGAATATCAATGGAGGGGAAATCCGAGCGGGTTTCCCCTTTTCTGCGTCTGAAGCTACAGCGGAAGATATCGGGGTGAAATACGGTTTATCAGTATTTTGCGCATCCGTCCCAAGGGGGAATACACATGATAAAGGTAGCGGTTGTCGGTGCAAGCGGATATACGGGTGTTGAACTCTTACGGATTCTCCATGGCCATCCGGAGGTGGAGGTTACCTGCGTCACCTCGGAGAGAAGCGCCGGCAAGACCGTCGCGGAGATATTCCCGTCGGTGCGCGACCGCTTCACCCTGGTACTGGAGAGGCTTGAGCCGGTTCGGGTTGCGGAGAAGGCCGACTTCATCTTTACCGCCCTCCCGCACCAGGCGGCAATGGAAGTTGTTCCCTCCTTCCTGAAACTGGGCAAAAAGGTTGTCGATCTTTCCGCCGACTATCGTTTCCGCTCTCCCGATGAGTACGCTTCCTGGTATCAGCCCCATATGAATCCGGAAGTCTTGCGCACTGCGGTGTACGGACTGCCGGAAATCAGGCGGGACGCAATTGCCGGGTCTGATCTCGTTGGAAATCCGGGCTGTTACCCGACCAGTGTCATTCTCGGAATGGCGCCTCTGCTGCGGAACGGCATTGTGGATCATACCTCCATTATTGCCGACTCAAAGTCGGCGGTCAGCGGGGCGGGGCGGGGCGCCAAGGTCGATACTCTCTTCTGCGAGGTTAATGAAGGATTCAAGGCGTACGGGGTCGCCGTCCACCGACATACCCCGGAGATTGAACAGGAACTTTCGCTACTCGCCGGTGAGGCGGTAACAATCTCATTCACACCACATCTCGTTCCCATGGATCGTGGAATCCTTTCCACGCTCTATGGCCGTCTGACGGAGGAGGTCTCCACGGCCGGGCTGCTGGAGTTGTACCGGGATTTCTACCGGGGCGAGGGTTTCGTGCGGATTCTTCCGGAGGGAGTCTATCCGTCGACAAGCCACGTGCGGGGATCGAATTTCTGCGACATCGGCCTCGTGGTTGATCAGCGCACCGGCCGCGTCGTGGTTGTCTCCGTCATTGACAATCTCGTCAAGGGAGCCTCGGGTCAGGCAGTCCAGAACATGAATATCATGAACGGCTTTCCCGAGAAGATGGGGCTGGACGTCCTGCCGCTCTTTCCCTGATGTCTTTTCTTCCCATTACCCGTGAGGAAGCGGGCCGCCGAGGTTGGTCGGAACTTGACATTATTTTTGTCTCCGGTGACGCGTATATCGATCATCCCGCATTCGGGATACCGCTTCTTGCTCGCCTTCTTGAATCCCGCGGATTCCGTGTCGGAATCCTGCCCCAACCCGACTGGCGCTCAAAAGAATCCTTCATGGCCCTCGGACGCCCGGCCCTTTTCTTTGCCGTGTCCGCCGGCGCCATGGATTCCATGGTGGCCCACTACACCCCGGCAAAACGGCTGCGCCGGGATGATGCCTATACACCGGGTAACCGGCACGGCGCCCGTCCCAACCGGGCAACCATTGTCTACACAACGCGACTGAAAGAGGCGTTCAAGGACGTGCCCGTCGTCCTGGGGGGGATCGAAGCCAGCCTGCGCAGATTCGCCCACTACGATTACTGGGAAGACAAGGTTCGTCGCTCTATTCTTTTCGATGCAAAAGCCGACCTGCTGGTTTACGGAATGGGCGAGCGCCCTCTCCTTGAGATTGCCGAGAGGGTGAGGCGCGGCGAGAACCTTCGCACTTGTACCAAAATCAAGGGGACTGCATACATATCCTCTGCCGCCGATGTATCCAAAGTAGCTGCTCCCGTGCGGGAGATCCCCTCTTGGGAGGAAGTTGCGGCCGATCGCCGGTCCTTTGCCGAGGCATTCCGTATCACGGAAGCGGAGATGAGTCCCTTCAGCGGCGCCGTGGTTGCGCAGCGGCATGGTGACCGATATCTTGTCTGCAATCCGCCGGCGCTTCCTCTCGCGGAGAGTGAGCTGGATGAGGTGTACGGGCTTCCCTTTACGAAGTCGCCGCACCCTTCCTACCGGGAACCGGTACCGGCATGGGAACAGATCAGGTCTTCCATTACAACTCACCGCGGCTGCCTTGGCGGATGCGCCTTCTGCTCGATAGCGCTTCACCAGGGAAAGACGGTCCAGTCGAGGAGCGAGGTTTCGGTACTCGAGGAGGTTGCGAGACTCACCCGCTTCCCCTGGTTTTCCGGAAGCGTCACGGACGTGGGCGGCCCAAGCGCGAACATGTACGGAATGTCCTGCGAGAATCGGAAGAGCCGGTCAGCTTGTCGCAGGGTGAGTTGTCTTTTCCCTGAGGTGTGCGGTCGGCTTAGAACGGCAGACCATGCGTCAGCGCTGCTCCTGAAAAAGATCCGCTCAATAAAAGGGATCAGGCACGTTTCCGTTTCATCCGGGATCCGTTTTGACCTGTTTCGCCGACAGCCTAAGTATTTTCATGAGCTTCTCGCGCATCACGTGGGTGGGCTTCTGAAGATAGCCCCCGAACATCTGGTTGATACGGTGACGGCGCGAATGGGGAAGCCCGGCCGTGAACAGTTTGTGGAATTCCTCGAATATTTCAGAAAAGAGAGCGTCAGGCTCGGAAAGCGCCAGTATGTTGTCCCCTACCTGATGTCAGGTCATCCAGGCTGTAAGCTCTCCGACATGGTGGATACCGCCTTGCTGCTGAGGCGATTGTCACTCAGGGTGGAGCAGGTGCAGGATTTCACGCCGACCCCGGGTACGCGCGCAACCTGTATGTACTATACAGGCCTGGACCCTCTAACCGGGGAGGAGGTATATGTGGCGCGAAGCGAAAGTGAAAAACGATTGCAAAAATCCTTGCTTCTCTATCATCTCCGGGCGGAGCGTGAAAACATAGTGTCTGCATTACGCGCCGTCAATCGTGAGGATGTCGCGTCGGAGCTTCTTGATGGATGTGGACGCAAGGTGAAAAATCGTGGAAGTTCGAGGCAGTAGGGTATTTTTTTTGGAAGAAGCGGGAAAGGCGTATGGCAAGCGCATCTTTTTGTGACAAAAAAATAAAAAAGATTGACAAGACTAGCAAAGGGATATATAAGGATTATCTTCGTTTTGAAACGGACTAAAGACTTAGCGAAACTATTATAGTATTAAGAGTTTTGCTGGCGTAGCTCAACTGGCAGAGCAGCTGACTTGTAATCAGCAGGTTGCGGGTTCGAGTCCCATCGCCAGCTCCATAAAATCAGCATCAATCTTCCCTGGAGGGGTTCCCGAGTGGCCAAAGGGAACAGACTGTAAATCTGTCGTCGGACGACTTCGGAGGTTCGAATCCTCCCCCCTCCACCATTAAGACTTCAGAAGTGATTGGCTTGCTAGGCTTTCAGGAGACCTTGGTCGCTGGAACTGGAGCCGTGATGAATCAATTTTCTTCAAAAAACTTCAGATTAAAGGAATGCGGGAGTAGCTCAGTTGGCTAGAGCATCAGCCTTCCAAGCTGAGGGTCGCGGGTTCGAGTCCCGTTTCCCGCTCCAATTTCTTGTAATGCCCACATAGCTCAGGCGGTAGAGCACTTCCTTGGTAAGGAAGAGGTCATCGGTTCAAGTCCGATTGTGGGCTCCATTTTCTTCTAACACCCGGCTACGGCGCAAAAAATAAATCTATACATCATCAACACTAGAAGGCTTGAGTGCAGGAGGGATTCTGAGATGGCGAAGGCAAAATTTGAGAGGACGAAGCCGCACGTAAACATAGGGACGATAGGTCACGTAGACCACGGCAAGACCACGCTGACGGCAGCAATAACAAAGGTGTTGGCAGCGAAGGGGCAGGCGGAGTTCAAATCATTTGACCAGATAGACAATGCGCCGGAAGAGCGGGAGCGCGGGATAACCATCGCGACGGCGCACGTGGAATATGAGACGGAACATAGGCACTATGCGCATGTGGATTGTCCGGGTCATGCCGACTACGTAAAGAACATGATAACCGGTGCGGCACAGATGGACGGTGCGATACTGGTAGTTTCCGCCGCGGACGGCCCGATGCCCCAGACCCGTGAGCATATCCTTCTCGCGCGTCAGGTAGGCGTTCCCTACATAGTGGTGTTTCTCAATAAAGCGGATATGGTGGACGATGAGGAGCTGATAGAGCTTGTAGAGCTGGAGATACGGGAACTGCTGTCCGCCTATGACTTCCCCGGTGATGACATCCCCATCGTAAAGGGCTCGGCGTTGAAAGGTCTGGAGGGAGATCCGGGCGAACTGGGAGAGCAGTCCATACTGAAGCTCATGGAAGCAGTGGACAGCTACATCCCGGAACCGGAGCGGGCAATAGACAAGCCGTTCATCATGCCTGTAGAAGATGTATTCTCCATATCCGGACGTGGAACGGTTGCGACGGGCCGCGTTGAGCGAGGTATCATCAAGGTAGGCGAAGAAGTGGAAATAGTCGGAATCCGGCCGACCCAGAAGACCACGGTCACCGGAGTGGAGATGTTCCGGAAACTGCTGGACGAAGGGCGCGCGGGCGACAACATAGGGGCGTTGCTGCGCGGGGTAAAGCGCGAAGAGATCGAGC
>CALABV010000231.1 GCA_937886325.1 uncultured Geobacter sp. | reverse complement strand
CTGGAGCGGATACGGTTGGAGATCGAAAAGCTGAAGCTCGAGCAGGAGCGGCTGAAGTCCGGTGTGAAATAGAAAGGCATGAGAAGGAACCGACGGTTCAGGTTGCCCCATGGCTATGGACATGCTCCACCCATGGGGCTTTTTTGTGTCGTGTTATCTATTGAAAAAACGGGAAAACCGTTGATCTGAGCGGTTGTTTCATGTAAGTAGTGCCCATTCGGAAGTCGATAGTTATTAATCTGATATTTCGCATCGATGATATCTCACATGGCTGGGAAATCATGAACAGTACAGACCCGAACTCTTCCTGCGACCGACATGCCGTACTCGGCGGCTTGATCGATGGCGTCCGACGGTTACTCCCGGGCATTCTTCTGATCATTGCAGCATCCTCGCTGCTGCTGATTACGGACCGCATGCACCGAGCCAGTGCCATAGGCGACCTGCCCCAAATCACCATCTTCCAGTTCGCCTCCCGTCCGGTGCTGGACGAGTGCGTTGCCGAGATGCTGCGTCAGCGGTATATATGAGGCAGCCCGCCCGGGTCGTCACCGCCGTACCGGGAGGGCGGGTACGGTTCCTTATGGGGCACTTTCGCGTATGGCCGACCTTTTGACAATTCACGGATATCCGGCGCTTTTTCTCCTGAGTTTCCTCGCCTCGACGGTCCTGCCGCTTGGGTCGGAATGGATGCTTGTGGCGTTGCTCGTGAAAGGCAGCGACCCTGTGCTTTCCATTGCCGTCGCGACCGCCGGCAATACGCTTGGCGCCTGCACCACATATGCTATCGGTTTGTATGGCGGACCTTTCCTCATCGGCCGGGTGCTGCGCGTCAGCGATGAAGCCAGGAAAAGGGCCGAAAGGTTGTATGCGCGGTACGGTTCCTGGTCTCTCCTGTTTTCCTGGGTGCCTGTTCTGGGAGACCCTCTCTGTCTGGTGGGCGGGATGCTGCGGGTCAACCTCGGCCGTTTCTCGATCCTGGTCCTGGCGGGCAAACTGGCGCGGTATAGTGTTATCGGGTTGGCTGTTTTGGGAGTGCAAGAAGGGTGAGGGTATCTTCTCGGAAAAAGGTGCGTTGAATCCGGAATCATGGAAGATGGATAATGGACATGAAGAGAAGCCTTCTTACCCCTGATTGGTGACACACCGTATATCGCGTCCCGGAAGAGTGCCTGAGAAAGTCGTGACCCCCGTATCAGGACGGATGGAGTGAGTTGTCTGCTCGTTTCAGGTAAAGGTTCGAAGCGAAAAAGACGGTTGCTGGTGGAGCAGGGCGTGCGCGGACACACCCTGCGTGGAGGCTGATCGAATCCTTCCTTGCGGTTTCTTAGAGGCAATTCCCTTCGACGAGGCTGTCGATTCTGGCTATTCTGCCCTCCTTGGTAACTGTCTGGATACATTGGCGCGTGGCTGCATTGTACCAGGTAACGAAGGATTTGTTGTCCTGCTTGTGCCCGCCTCGGGTGGCGAAACCCCGCGAACGCAACTCGGAATCCGCGCTGGATGCCCTCGCTCCGACAAGGTCATTCACCGAGACATAGGGGTGGTAGCCGCTGTGGTGGCCGGTGTGAGAATGATGGCTGGTTTGTTCATCGCGTTCTCGCTGCCCCCTATTGTAGCCATCGGAATAGGCTTGCGTGTTCCGGTAGTTATGGTAGCGCTCATGGTGAAGGCCGTCCCGGTAACCCCGTTCGAACTCGGCCATCGATTTCTCGTCCTTGCCGTGTTTGTCTTCGCGATCATGGGACTTGTGCGCGAGGACAGCCACGCCAATCAAGGCCGCGGCGGCAACCGCAACCGCTGCCGCGGAACTTCCCTTGACCGCCTCCTGATGGTACTGATTGCAGTCGGTGCCGCTCGTTACCTGAATCGCTTCGTATTTGCCCTCCGCTGCCCGCGCCTGGATGCAGGTATTGGAGCTTCCTTGCCACCAGTACTCCCATGTTTTCTCATAATCCTGGTCCGAGTGCACGAGTGTGTATCCGCGAAATCGCAGTTGCTCACTGCCCCATTCGGTTGACTGATAGGGGATGTCCGTGAGGTTGTCGGGTGTGTCCGCATAGGCGTTGCCTGCAACAAGCGCCAGGGAAATGCTGCTGACCACAAAGAGTTTTGGGATTTGCCTGAGGAAGAATTGCATGGCGTTGATTCCTCCTTACTTATGGGTGTGAATGTTATGCCAACCGACCGAATTATGATGAATCAGGAACCCAAATACCAAGGATGTAATCGCCGAAAAGAAATGCGAACGAACATGTGTGCCTATCGAATCAAGCGGAAGAGCGGCCACGCCGAGAGGATTGCCAGGACCGGCCAAATAACGAAAAGGTCGACCCGGATGTTGGCCTCCGGGGTCAGAAAAAGGATTAACCATTCCCAGGCCGCATAAACTACCCAGGCTACAGCTGCCGCAACAAGCGATCGGAGATGGCGGCCGACGCCCAAGGCAGTGAATCGAAGTGCAAGGCAACCGGCAAAGAAAAGGGCCGCTACCGCCAATATGTTGAGCGGTTTCCCGACGAACAATGAGGCCAGGAATTGCATGGTTTGTCTCCTGAGTACGAAGATAAAATGCGCTATCGTTTCATACCAGGAAATGTTTCACTGGATCACGCCGACAAAGACGCCTCGTTCCTGATTTTCGGATCAGTTCCGGGGTTCCAGGGGAATTCCCTTCTCGAACGTCAACTCTCCCGCGAGATACCTCATCCCCTCGGGGGCCTTGTCCGCCGGCAAACTGCTCCCCTCGACGTATCGCTTGCCGTTGAAGGTGTGGCTGAGGTAGAAGGGCGGAACCCCTCCGCCGGATTTCATCCAGATGATATTCTTCCAGCCCTTGGTTTTCTCTGCCGAGACGATGATCGGGAGCCTGGCGGTGGTGAACTCGTTGATCAACGAATACCCATTGCCGGTTGCCGTGAAGAGCATGAGATTGCATCCGCCGGTACCGCAGAAAATCGAACCCAGGAGGTAGACAAATACCTCGTCCCGACCATCGCCGTTCAGATCGACCCTGCCGTAGACATAGCGCCCTCTGCCGATGCTCCCTTCGACGTCGACGACACCCTTGGTGTAGTCTGGCGACGCCCGGCGAATCGCCTCTTCGAGATCCTTGTCCGGTTCCGTCAGGAACGGCACGTCCGGATGCGGTTCCCACGCGTAAATGCCGCCATCGGCCATGAGGCTGAGATAGAGCCGTCCGTTCTTCAAGAGGTACGAGCGGACATACTCGGAATCAGCCACCACCCGCTCGTCCAGGCTGGGAGGAGGGCAGAGGGCCCGGGTGCCTGCGAGAGGGCCGAACCGGAAGCTTCCGCCGGACCTTTCGGGACCGGCGTCGGCGGACCATGAGCCCATGGCCCTGTTGCAGTTGAGGCGCATGGCAACCGTACCGTCGCCTTTCAGGCTCATCGTGTACAGGGACGGGTCGTCCGGCCGGGTGGCGCCGATGGAATCATCCATGGACTGAATCTCTATCAGGCGCCATTCGGTGTCTGACAGTGGACTGCGCAACGCGACGGCGGAGGTTTCCCGCACATTCCGGTCGGGCGCGGTCGTCTGCGTGTCGTGGGTCGGGGCGGCTTTGCCGGCGGGGGCGACGCATCCCGTGAGGACCGCCAGGGACACGAGGGTCGCGGCCATCCAGACGCGGAGCATGCCGCGAACATTACGATTCATGGTTATCACTCCTTTCATTGGGGAGCAGATTACCCCTATCCGCCGAAAATAACCGCCTCCGGAATCTCGTAGCGCTCGTCGCCGGCATTTATCATGTACAGATCGTATTGCTTTTTGGCGCGAAATTTCATGTTGCCGTCCGCCTGGGAGAGGTCGGCGCTGATAGCCTTGCCCTTTTCGAAGAAAATGAAGCGTTTGCGCCCATCCGGATGGGTTACGACCACGGTGGCAGTACCACCGCCGTCACGCGCCACGCCGAAGGGACACTGGCCCATGGGCTGGCCCTTATGCCGGGCGCAGGGGATATTCCCGTTGGCATCGAATATCCCTTGGCCCGCACGCTCGGAGGAGGATGCCTGAGTTTTCTTTGTACCTGATCCCGGCGCCTTGAACGACACGACTTCGCAAACGCCGGTAGTCTTGTCCTTGGCCGTGTAGGTGACCAGCGGCGGCTGATCGCCCTTGGGAGTGATGTCGATCCACACCCCGCCGGAGCGGGCAGTGATCTGCCCGTCTGGTCGCTTGATGATCTTTGCCACCTTCCCGTTGATGTAGACCTGCCTCTTCGTGTTGGAGTCGACGTTCAGGTCCTTCGTGCATTTGGCGGCAAAAAGGGGCATTTCGGCATTTGCTGTACCTGCCATAAAGATCGCCACTAAAACCGGTATCAGTCTCTTCATAGCTTTCTCCTTTCTCTTTGATGGAATGGGTTGAGTGATGTTCCGGGAAGTAATTCGGCGTGAGGAAATTGAATCCGGCAATTTGAAAGTCGGACAGTGTCAGGTTGAGAATAAATTATATCTTGTTATTCTTTCATTTCAACGCAGTCACTTTGCTCAGGTTTGGGGGTAGTCTGATACGTTGTCCCTGTAATTCGTTCCTGTAATTCCCTGTAATTTCAGGGTCATTTACCGGAGGATACGCGATGAAGTTCTTCCGAAGACACCTGCTTATCTGCATTATCGGTCTGCATGTAATCATTACAGCTTCGTATGCTGCCGCACTGACCCTGCCGGGTATATCGCCGGAGCAGAAAGCAGGGACGGAAAAGCCCAGCGATCTGCTGGAAAGGCAGACTCCCAGTGGATGTTTCCTCGGGTTTCTGAAATCGGCGCAACTCGGGAATTATCAGACCGCCGCACAGTACCTGCAGTTAAACCCTTCCCAACGACAGTCTCAGGGAAAGCAGCTCGCCCTCAAATTGCAGAGCGTGCTGGATAAGGGGCTGGTCGGCGGCCTGCCGGAGGTCACCATACACCCTGAAGGGACCGCGCAAGAAGGCGTGCCCCTCGATCACGAGAGAATAGGGGTGGTTTCCGTGAACGGCGTCCAGGCAAACGTGGACCTGGTCCGCATCAGCGATCCCGATGCGGGCATGATCTGGCTGTTTTCGGCTGAAACGCTCGCCAAGGTTCCCGATCTGTACGACCGTCTGCCGAAGCAGCGCGAGAGTGCCAATGCACCGACGACGCTCCTGGGTAAGGAATTCCTCGAAGTGCCGGTTTCCAAATGGCTGGAGCTCCTGGCGACGATTCCCGCTGCGGCAGCCCTGGCCTGGCTCCTGATCATGCTGTTCGTTTTGCCCGCACGGCTTTGGAGGCGTTTCATAGGGCATGCGGCGATAGCGAGCTGGTTACGGGTCTCCGGTCCGGTGTGGCTGATAATCGCGGTAATCGTTAATGCCGTGATTTTTCAGTTCATTGGTTTTCCAATCCTCTATCGTCACTACTACTTTGTTCTGCTGAAAATAGGTTACGCGATCGGCGTGGCCGGGTTGCTTTTGCAGCTGCTGACGTGGGTCGTCACATCGCTGCGCAATCGCGCGGTCGCGCGCGGGAAGCCTCAGATGGACTCCCTGCTGCTGCTCGCTCAACGCGTGATCAAGATCCTGGTGATCGCTTTCTGCGGGCTGGCTATCCTGCGTGCGCTCGGTTTCGACATGACCGCCGCCATTGCCGGCCTGGGAATCGGGGGTCTTGCCATCAGTTTCGGCGCTCAGAAAACCATTGAAAACCTGTTTGGCGGAGCCTCCGTCATGGGAGATGACGTGATTCGCGTGGGCGATTTCTGCCAGATAGGAAATCGTCTCGGAACCGTGGAGGATATCAGTCTGCGTTCCACCCGCATTCGAACCCTGGAGCGCACCGAGCTCTCCGTCCCCAACGGCGCCCTGGCGACGATCAACGTAGAAAACTTCAGCCGCCGTGACAAGATATTGTTCAACCCTGTCCTCGGGCTGCGTTACGAGACCACCTGCGACCAAATGCGCTACCTCCTGGCCGAGATTCGACGCCTGCTTTACAGGCACCCGAAAGTTGAGACGGATACGGCGCGGGCACGTTTTTCCGGTTTCGGCGACAGCGCTCTCTCGGTAGAAATCTTCAGTTTCGTCCGCACGTGTGACCTGGAGGAATTCACCGCTATCCGCGAAGATCTTCTGCTGCGGATCATGGATATCGTGACCGAGTCCGGGACTGGATTCGCCTTTCCTTCCCATACCGTTTACCTGGGAAAAGACTCGGGTATCGACCGGGAAAGGACAGAGGCGGCCGCTCGGAAGGCCCGGCAGTGGCAAGATGACAGCCAGTTGCCGTTTCCGGATTTTTCTTCCTCCGAGATCGAGGAGATGCGCGATTCTCTGCCGTATCCACCGCCGGGGTCAATCTCCGAGAATTCGGCCGAGGCGAAAAAATAGGCTTCGCCGGCTCATGCAGATCAGGCTTTTGACTGGCAAAGGGGAGAGTATGATCGGGCAACTCAGCGTGTCCGGTTGCGTGGATACCTTTCTTGCTTTCCACCAGGTAATCTCCGGATCTGCTCCGGAACTGCTCGCCGAAACAGCTCCCGTTTTCCTGTGTACGCTCTACACGATTCCCTTCCCCTTAATTGAAAAAAATTAAATGGTTTTCAGAGAGTGGTTCAGGTAAGAAATCATATCGGCAATCTGATGAAAACAAGTAATTGCAGGATACTGGAATCCATTTCGGGAGGGGATGCATGGAAACAGGCGCAAAGATGTTTTGCAGACATTGCGGTTTCGTGATTACGGCGAAGACGCTGGTCTGTCCCGCGTGCGGGAAGGGTCAGGACGCGAACTCGGGGAAGCGAAGCAAGGCGGCGATGATATTGGTCATAGTATTGGTGGCGGGTTTCTTCGGCATTGCCGTGCTGGGTATCGTGGCCGCCATTGCCATCCCCCAGTACGCCGCGTACCGGAGCAAGGGAAGCGACGCCCTGGCGCGCGGCGAACTCACGAAAGCCCGGGCCGCCTGTGACAGCTACTTTGCCTACAACAGGTACTATCCCGAATCGCTGGACCAGGCCGGATTCAAGCCTGCCGAGAATGTGACGGTTACATACGATCGGGAGGGAGAGACAGGCTACAGCATCACCGCGGCGCATCAGAACGGCGGGAAGCTCTTCGCGGCAACTTTGCAGGATCCGGCCAAGGTTTACGTCAAAGCGAAGGATGCTCCCGATTCGGAGCTGAAACCGTTGGAATAGGCAAAAAGCGGAATGGGGTGCCGAAAAAGTCATGCATGACAGGAATTCCGCGGAATAAACCGCGTGCGTATCCAAGCAAAGGAGAGCTTCTATGGAACTGAAAGATATCAGGAAAGTGCTGATTGTCGGAAGTGGGACCATGGGCCGGCAGATCGCCTTCCAGTGCGCGGCCCATGGCTACGGAGTCACTCTCTACGACATAGACGGGGCTGCCCTGGATACATCTCTCAAGCGGCTCGGCGCCTATGCGGACAGTCTTGTCAACGGTGGTCATCTGGAGAGACGGAGAGCAGAACAAGCCCTTGCCGGGATTGCCGCCACGACCGATGCGGCGGAGGCGGCCCGGGAGGCGGACCTGCTCAACGAATCGATTCCCGAGGATCCCGCCCTGAAGGGGAAGGTTTTTGCCCGCTTCAACGAGCTGTGCCCCAGCCGGACCATTTTTAGCACCAATACCTCCATGCTGGTCCCCTCGGTAATCGCCGAAGCCACGGGCCGGCCGGAGCGATTCCTCGCGTTCCATTTCCACCAGCCGGTCTGGGTCGGGAACGTGGCCGATGTCATGCCCCATCCCGGAACTGCGGCGGACGTGGTAACGCTGGTCCGCGATTTTGCCCGATCCATCAACCAGATACCCATGGTTCTCCGCAAGGAAAATCACGGGTATGTTTTCAACGCCATGTACGGCCCCCTGAACTCCGCGGCGATTGCCCTGGTCGCCAATGGCGTCGCGTCGGTGCACGATGTTGATCGCGCCTGGATGGGAATCATGAAAATGCCCGTCGGGCCCCTCGGCATGCTGGACAATGTCGGCCTTGATACCGTATTGCACGTTACGGAATCCTCGAATGTTGCCCGCAACGACCCGCAAACCCGCATAAACGCGGAATTCATTAAAAGGGAGTATGTTGATAAAGGATGGCTGGGCACAAAAAGCGGCCGTGGTTTTTATACGTATCCCAACCCGGCGTATCAGGATCCGGATTTTCTGATGGGCAAGGAGAGCTGATGGAAAGGGGCGGAGTGCAAGCCCCTTCAGGAACAGGCTGAGTTCCGAGAGCAATCGGTTTTTCAAAAAACGCGCTGCGGGACAGACAGCTGGCGGTTGACGGTACGTGCGTTCCCGGTTATCCCGTACGTGATGCTGGAAATTTTCTCATATCAGATTCCTGAATGATAATTCGCCTGAATAAATATTCCATTTGGGAAGATCACCGGTTCACGCGCGCGCGTGAACCGGTGAATAAGTAGTTATGCGCAAAAAGGGAGGAGATATGAGCTTCGTAGTAATCGACGTGGAAACAGCAAATCCCAATTTTTCAAGTATCTGCCAAGTTGGCGTAGCGGCGTTTCAAAATGGGAAATTTTATGATTCGTGGGAATCTTTAGTAAATCCAGAGGATTATTTCGATGAAATGAACGTTTCTATACATGGCATTCAGGAACACACTGTTCGCAATGCACCAAAGTGGAGAGATGTTCACTCACAGCTTTCGAAATGGCTAGAAGGACATATTGTTGCCAGTCATACATCTTTTGATCGCGCTGCCCTGACTCGTGCCTGTGAAAAAAACGGTGTCCTACCGCATGGCTGCACTTGGTTAGACACGTCGAGAGTGGTGAGACGTGCCTGGCCTGCCTTCGCCCAAAGTGGTTACGGCCTCGCAAACGTCGCAAAACATTTTAAGATCGAATTTGAGCATCACAACGCAATAGAAGATGCAAGGGTTGCTGGAGAAATCTTGTTGCGGGCTATGACGGAAACTGGCTTGAGCGTTGAGCAATGGGTTGAGCGGGTAAACCAACCAATAAACCCATCAACTGCCGGATCCATCGTCAGAGATGCAAATCAAGATGGCCCACTTTACGGAGAGAAGTTAGTATTCACAGGCGCACTTTCTATGCCTCGAAGGGAGGCCGCTGATGCGGCCGCTGTGGCAGGGTGTGCAGTAGAGAGCGGAGTAACTAAGCATACCACTCTCCTTGTTGTCGGCGACCAAGATATCTGTCGTCTAGCCGGTCACGAAAAGAGCTCAAAGCATCGAAAAGCCGAAGAACTCATGGCCAAGGGGCAGCAAATCAGAATCATTGGAGAAAGTGATTTCCAGCGACTTCTGAAAATGGCATAACCAGGCCCTTGGACGCCGACCGGGGCTGAGAAGCGCCCCGGTGCGGGTCAAGGGCGCAGGCCGTTGGACTACAAGACAAAGGCTCCGTCTAGCGTCGAACGGTGAACCTCGGAGTCAACAAAGTCGATGATTCGAATATTGATTGTCAAGTTCACCTTGTTCGCAACGCTATTATCTGCATGGGGCTGTGCTTTGCCACAAGAGGGACTATTGCCTAAGGTGGAACTTCCTACGGTACCCCATGCTGAATTGAAATCCTCCGTTTCTTTCAAAATATCCTTTCTCCCCCCTCCTAACACCGAGGTAGAACAGAAATTAGTCGAGGAGTTCTTACAGGAGTTCGAAAGAGCCAATCTATTTAGGATGATTTACCTGGCGCCCATCGCTGCAGACGTCCATATGACTGTTGTCCTCACTCAGGCCGTTGCTGTGACTCCGAAGCATTTTGCTTTTTACCTTGCAACAGGTGGACTTTCCCCTATTCGCGTACCATGCATATACGAACTTCATGCCGAAATCCGCGGTTGCTTGGGAAAGGACGTCAAATACGATATCAAGGACGAAGCCTCCAAGATGGTGTGGAGTCCGGGCTGGCCACCCGGGGTGGACTGGCATATCGACCCTACCTCTTCGTCTGTGCGGAGGAACCTATACAGGACGCTTATGATGCGGATGTATGGAGACGGAATTCTCCACCACTGTGCGGAAATAAATTGAACGAATAGAAGGGCAAATCGAAAGGACATGAAATTATAGACGAATTCTGGCGGAAGTGACAGAAACGAAATAAAGAGGCCGGGGACACAATACCGATTTAATCTTGACGATGTAAATAAACTGTATTATGTCCCCAGAAATCCCCAGAAATCCCTGGTGCGCCGGGGTGGGGAAGGGAGAAGGGATTCGCGATGAACACACCGTATCATCCTGGTGAAATCCGGATGCAGGAACGGGCCGGATTACGAGAAACGGCAAACGCCATGGCCCGCACCATATATCCGGTCATCGCCCATCAATTCATCGCTTTTATCGAGAGTCAACCGATGGTCATCTACGGCTCTGAAGATAGCAACGGCCTGGTCTGGGCCTCTTCCATCCGCGGCACGCCCGGCTTCATGAGCGTCGTCGACGAACAGGCAATGCGTATCAAGGCTTTGCCGAATGAAGAAGATCCCTTGATGGCAGATGCAGGAGGCAGCCGTGAGCTTGGCCTTATCATAATCGATTTCGCGACTCGGCGGCGTCTGAGGATCAATGGCAGGGCCGACATCGATGAGGAAGGGATTACCATGCGGCCGCGCCAGGTATATTCAAACTGCCCGCGATACATCCAGTCGCGGGAATATGCAATGGCGGGCGATGATGGTAACGCAGCCCGCACGATCAGGCATGGGACAGCGCTGAACGCGGCGAATCAGCAGTTGATCGGGCAGGCTGATACGTTTTTCCTTGCGACTTTTCATCCCCAAGAAGGCGCCGACTGTTCGCACCGCGGCGGCTTCCCCGGATTCGTTCAGATCCTTGACGAAAAAACTATCGTCTGGCCGGATTACAACGGAAACAGCATGTTCAATTCGCTGGGAAACATTACCGAGTATCCGAAAGCCGGTTTGCTCTTCATGGACTTCGAAAATGGAAGCACGCTGCAGTTGTCCGGGAGCGCAACCGTTTTGTGGGAAGATGAGCGATTGACCCGTTTTCCCGGCGCGGAACGGATACTTGAATTCACAATTCAGAAGATTATTGAAACAGAGAATGCCACCAGGCTTCACTGGAAATTTGTGGAGTATTCAGCGGACAACCCGTGGTGGGATTGATCAGAAATGGGAATGGTGAAGTTCCATCGGTTATCGAAAAATAGGGGAAGCCTAAAGCCCATAAAGTATAAGTTTCTCAGGCAGGGAAGGGCTGACCCCTGCGATGTGCCCCGGCAAATCAGGAATTCCCCGATCCCACACACTCGTCGCGGAAAACATGGACGGTATCACCCTGAAGGAACTGGTGGAGCGGCTATTTCGCGATCAGGTCCTGGAGCTTTCTCCGCAGTGCGTCCCTGGCCGAATCCGATGGAGCGGTCCCGCCGATTCCCTTGAGCCGGAAACGGTCCACGGCTTTGCCGTTGACTGTTTCGACGTGCATCTCCTCAGGGAACAGAAACAGGAAGGCCAGGTGGTTGAGCAGGGCGGCCAGGAAGCCCAGCTGGTCAGCTGCCCTGATTTCCAGGATAAGGGCTCCGCCGTTCGCCTCCGTCTTGCTCAGTGAAAATTCCGTCAGCGATATGTCCGTGACAAGGGTGGCCTCCCTTTCTTCCCGTGCAAGAGCGCAAAAGTCTATCCTGCCCGGATCCGAGAAGCACCGTGAGGTGTCTGTCTCGAAGACGGCTTCCCATGAGGTTGAAACCTTTTTCGCGGAACCCCTCAGGATGCTGATGCCCTTGTGCGAAAGCCCGCCCGCCAGCGCGCCCGCCCATCCCGGCGGGAATCTCCCCCACATTTTCAATTCCAGCGTCCCCGACGGTGTCCGGCGGGTCTCACAACCGTTTGGCGTTCTGCCTGTAGTAGTGCGTACATCGGTTTCGGCGGTCGCCATCATGGAAATGCCCCCTGGTACCCCTGCCTCCTGCCGGCTGCCGTTGCGCCGGGCCGATGGGGAGGGGCAGAAAAAGTATCGCCTGCTGACGTGTTTGCAAAAAAGCGGCCAGTATGAGGCGTTCGGAAAAACGACCTGTTTGTCCGCGTTCCGGGGTGTCGGAGAGCATGAGCGCTTTTCAAGGGCAGGATTGCAGGTAGAATGTGATTACTATGTAGTCAATTGCATAACAGATGAACAAATTGTCGTCGGCCTGAGTTGGCTGCCGGTCGGGAGGATAAACGTGACAAGGCATCTCGTCATTGTCGGCTGCGGACATGCGCACATGGCCGTGCTGCTGCGCCTTGCGGAGTTTACCGGAAAGGGGTGCCGGGTCACCGTGGTCAGTCCCGATGCCCATCACTACTGCTGATGGTGAAACGCTGAGAAACCGCTGGGGTGTCTTCCGGGTATGGAGTGTACGGATATCCGCTGAGGAGGTGGGCAATGAAGGAACTTTCGAGGCTTCTCATGGCGCCGGCATGCTTGTTCGTGCTTGGTTCGCTGACGGCCGGCACTGCGTTTGCCGTTGATATGGTTTTCAAGGACCCTCAGTATTCATTCCAGACGCTCCGTGCACTGGGCTATGCAGCAAGTGGAGGCGCGGACGTCGGAGAAGTACTCAAGACGGCATACGCCATCAGGGAAGGGGATGATGAGAGCTGGCATCGGGAATGGATGAAAACCGCGGAACAGCGCGAAAAGGCAGGTGATGATTTCCTTGCGCGGGGCAGGAAAATCAGCGCGCGTCAGGAATTTTTCAAGGCATCCAACTATTATCGGACCGCCGAATTTTTCCTGCATACCAATCCGCGTGATCCAAGGATCGTTGCGTCCTGGAATAAGAGCCGGGACAGCTTCATGAAGGCTGCCGAACTGGCTGACCAGCCCATACTGCCGGTCAGGATTCCGTTCGAGGGAACAACCTTGCCCGGCTACCTGTGTCTCGTGGACGATTCCGGGGCAAAGCGGCCCCTCCTTATCGTCCACTCGGGCTTTGACGGCACTGCAGAGGAGATCTATTTTGAATCCGCTTATTTTGCCCTGAAACGGGGATACAACGTTCTCCTGTTTGAAGGGCCGGGGCAGGGCGGTGTGATCAGGGCGCAGAAGATCCCTTTCCGCCCCAATTGGGAAACGGTCGTGACGCCGGTGATCGATTTCGCCGTCACACGAAAGGAGGTTGATGCGAAGAGGATAGCCCTGATGGGCATCAGTTTCGGCGGCTACCTCGCCCCCCGCGCCGCTGCCTTTGAAAAGAGAATCGCGGCATGCATCGCCAATGGCGGCGTCTATGATTTTTTCATGGCCGCCCGCCTGCCGCCGGAAGCAGCAAAGAACCTGGACACCCCGCAAGGCGCGGAAGAGATCGATGACGCGATCTTGAACAGGATGAAGTCCGACCACTCGTTCCGGTGGTCGATTGCACATGGCCTGTTCACCTTTCAGGCCCGTACTCCCAGCGAATGGCTCAGGATGACACGGCTTTACACCATGAAGGACGTGGCGGAGAAGATTACCTGCCCGGTGCTGGTCGTTGATTCGGAAGGAGACCGGGACATGCCGGGGCAAGCTCCGAAGCTGTTTGCCGCCCTCACGTCCCGGAAGGATTTCATGCTGTTCACCAGGGAGGAGGGTGCGGAAGAGCACTGCCAGATGGGGGCTGTCGTTATCTCCAATGCCCGGATCCTCGACTGGCTGGACGGTGTCGTGATGAATGCTGCACAGCGGAAAAAGAGTGAATGATTGAAGAAAATGTCACGGAAAAAGTGGGAGTGGGGTTGGAAATGAAGAAGCCTTGCCGGACGAAGAAATTCGTATGTCGGAATGAAGATTAGTAATAAATTACAACGGCATCCTCCAGTACCTCCTCGGCAGTGACTTAGTTCAGCCGCTGCATTGACCTGCTGATATATGTAAAACGCCTACCTCCGTCCTTGGCGCACGTGATCTGATAGACCACCGCGTTCTGCAGGTTATCAACCAGCAGGCAGTATCAATAGGCGTTCACGCAATCCACAAGCTCTTGTTGCCCAATTTTCGCGATACCGCACCAGTAAACCGGCCAGTTCGCATTGATGAATCCCGCACTCTGTCGATCCGACTTGTTTGTTATTGTATCGGTATCCTCCCGAGAAAACTTACATGCGATACGGTTGATCACCAGGCTATGATAAGAGAAGAGGTCGGGTTGTCCCCGCACGTTTTCCCAAGTCAATGGTCCGCGCTATTTCCCTATGACACGGCTGACCGCGGCAAAATCGCAATCTCCCAAACCTTCCCGGAGGGCCGTCTTGAAGAGTTCGTTCACCGCGGCGGCGGCGAACAGCGGCTGTCCGATCTGGTCGGCCAGCTGGAGGGCCAGCCGCAGGTCTTTCTGCATGTGCTTCAGTGGAAACGCGGCAGGAAACTCCCCTCCCTCGGCAATCATGCCCCCCTTCAAGCGGAACATCGGATTGGTCATGGCCCCCGAATCGAGCACTTCGAGAAGCTGGCGGGGCTCCAGGCCGCTTTTTGCCGCCAGAGACAGTCCTTCGCACAGTGCCGCCAACATGCCGCCCATTACCAGGTTATTCGCCAGCTTCATGCGTGTTCCGTTGCCAACCTCGCCCAGGAACAGGATTTTCTTCCCCATTTTTTCCAGTGCAGGCAGGGATTTGTCGTACAGCGCCCTGTCTCCGGCCGCCATTATGGTCAGGGTCCCTTCCTCGGCCGGTTTTCTGCTCCCGGCAACAGGCGCTTCCAGGAAGAGAGCGCCCTTTTCACGGGCAAGACGCCACGACTCTCTTGATGTATCAGCATCAATAGTGGACATGTCCACGTACCCCCTGCCGGAGTCCAGGCCGGCGATGATTCCGTCTTCCCCGTCACGAACCGATTTCACGGCAGACGGAGTGGCCATCATGGCAAACACGATCTCCGATGCCTCTGCCACGCACCGCGGTGAGGAGGCCGACTGGGCGCCTGCTTCAACCAGCGGCCCGCTTTTCTCCTTTGTCCGGTTCCACACCGTGACCCTGAATCCTGCCTTGACGAGATTCATGGCCATTGCGCTACCCATGATCCCAAGTCCTACAAAACCGATATTCATAGCACCCTCCCTGGATTGCGGAATAGACTGGCTATTGATTGTATCATCTTCTCGTGCGATTGAGAGCAACGGTGAACATCAAATTTTTCTTGCGGCTTTTTGTCGTGAATAGGGGGCCGAGAAAACGTATCTCTCGAATGCGGGAAAATACCGGAACCTCCCGGCAGCTCGCGGTGCTGCGCTTGGCTTGTCCTGGAACAGGGATGTGGTACGATTACCGAGCCGGGAATGATTGCCGGCAGAGATTCAAGTACGTTGAGCGCTGTGGCCGGGACGTTGCGGGAAAGGGCACAAGAGATACTGCGCTTGCGGGAAGAATGACCGCACTGCTGAACCATTTGGGGCAATGAAAGAAATGAGTCGGCACTATGATCATCAAAGAATATACAATATCGGTCTTTCTGATTGTACTTTCATTAGTGTTGCCGGGAGTGGAAGCTGTCGGGGCAGAGTGGAAATACCTGGGTGGCGCTGCGTTGCCCAACGGTCGGCAGACAATAGTTTTTTTCGATTCGGAAAGCGTTGAATACACCAGGAACAGGTCAATCAAAGTCTGGACACTATCATTCAACCTGTCCGATATTGTTTCGGTCAGAAAAAGGCACGAAAAAGAAGTTATGGAAAGGACAGCATCAAAAAAGAAAATGCGATATTGTCCGCCATATGTTTCGGTACATCCTGAAACGGTTCATGACGATTACGTGAGTATCATATCATTCGAAGAAGCGGCAAATGCATTCAAAACAAAGTCGCGCGCAAAAGTACTGTTTGAAATACGATGTGCTGATACTATGATTCGGACTCTTTCAATCGTCAGCTATAAATATATCGGAGAAATCGAGTCGAAGAGAAAGAGCGATACAGCAGGTTCATGGGGCTTGATACGTCCCAAATCAAACGCAGATACCTTGCGGAAGATAGTGTGCGGACAGGAAAGAACACATGGTGTCGGGAAGAAGGGGCAGGGTGGATGGCAGGACTTCCCCTGTTCCCAACACTAGCCTGAACCTGGAATGCGCACCTGACGAGGAGGTAGAGATGATGAAGGTCCCCCGCTGTATGAGTACCCAGCACCCGGATAACGCGACGGTACCGTTCTTCGCCTCGTCTTCCGTGCTCGCCGGCGAGGAGGAGATTCGCGAGGCCTTTTACAGCTACTCGCATCTGGGCTGCGATGAGCAGATGTGGGACATGGAGGGGAAGGAAAACGACACCTACGTGGTCAAGAAGCTCCTTTCTTTCTACGAGGAGTTTTTCCGGACCCATGTGCTCGGCGAGGATCTCCGCCTGACACTGCGGGTCCCAAACCCCACCTTCGAGCCGGCAGAGGCGAAGATCCTGCTCGAATGTCTCGAGAGCATCCCGCGCTCGTTCGATGCGGCCCGGCTCTTCTATGGGGGAGGCGTCGCTCCCATCTGCGAGGTCATCCTTCCCATGACCACATCGGCGCGCTGTCTCGATCGCATCTACCGTTACTACACCGACCACATCATCGCACGCCAGCATCGACGCTTTCGTGACGGCGACATAACCATCGCGGAATGGATTGGCAGGTCATATCCCGAGAGCATCCAGGTAATTCCGTTGTTCGAGGACGTGGACTCCATGCTGCGGGCCGCGTCTATCGTGGAGGAGTACCTGGAGGATAAGGATCTGACCGACCAGCGGGTTTTTCTTGCGCGTTCGGACACGGCCCTGAACTACGGCCTTGCCGCCGCGGCACTCGCCAACAAGATCGCGCTGGCTGATTTCGGAGAGCTTGCGGTCCGCTCCGGCGTTCGAATCCATCCCATCATCGGCATGGGGTCCGCACCGTTCCGGGGAGGATTGTCGCCGCTGACGGCGGAACGGGTCGGAACGGAATACCCGAGCGTGGTGACATTCACGATCCAGTCGGCATTCAAGTACGACTACCCTGCCGAGCAGGTCAGGACCGCGTGCGATTACCTGAGAAGCCGTCCCGTCGGCAGCCCCTCGCCGGTCGACAGGGAGCGGGCGATGGCGTTGATGAAGGGGTACAGCGAGTCCTATCGCAGCCGCGTCGTCGAGCTGGCGCCGCGGATAAACCGCATGGCCAGGCATGTTCCGTCCCGACGTGCGCGAAAGCTGCATATCGGTCTTTTCGGGTATGCGCGTGAACTGGACGGAGTCAGCCTGCCGCGGGCGATTTCCTTCACGTGCTCCCTGTACTCACTCGGGCTGCCGCCGGAACTGATAGGCTTCGATGCCCTGAGCCGGGATGACCTGGCTTTCATCCGTGAAGAGTACCCGTCCTTTACGGCGATAGTGGCTGAGGCGCTGCGCTTCACGGACATGGAGAGCCCGCTCATGACGGATTCGCTGCGCAGGTCGCTGCAGCAGGCGGGATTCGACTGTTCGCCCGACACGGACCATCTGAAAATCGTGCGCCGCATACGTGAAATGTCCAACCGGGACGACGGGACGCAGGTCGGCGATCTCATGCTGCGCGCGGCTTTGATCCGGCGCTTTCTCGGATAGTCGGCCCGCCCGCGAAAGTTATCCTGATGGATTTGTGCCGCTTGGGTGATAGGCAGGTTCGGCGTGCAGGGAGGGAAAGGCGGCCAGTACCGTGCGGACCGCAATGACGGAGAGGCTGTTTCCGATCAGGCGCCACCTGGCCCTGCAGGACATGTGCGGCGGGAAGCTGAAGCCGTCGGGGAAGTGCAACAGCCGGGCGATCTCTTCGGGTGCGAAGCGACGCACCGCGGTTCCCTGTCGGAGGTAGGAGCCGGCATGCATGATGGACCTTCCGTAGCCGGAGGTGAAGCAGGTGGTGTAGGCATCGGGGTCGCCGCTGTCCAGAATGCGCAGGCCGTCCCCGAATCTGTCGAGGATTTCGGCAGGCATCAACAAGGTTTCGGGGATGGTAAGGGAGAGGGTCGGATCAAGGTAGCAGGCCAAGGGGTTCATCTCAGGGGGCGGCGAAACCCGTAGTTCATGCACCGCCGATCGTGACGCGGCCAGGTAGTAGCGCGGCCGGCGGGAGGGGATGCCGAGGTGCGACGGGCAGAGCCGGAATTCCCGCACCCGGTAGCCTCTGCCGGCGAGCAGGGCGAGCAGGCGTTCGCGTGCCCTGGACAGGGAAAAACCTTCCACGTTTTCCAGCGCCAGGTGGGTCGGCAGCCGGCCTGTCGGGATGCGCGGAAGCTCGTCCATGATGTTCGCAAGGCTTCGCGCCCGGGGGTCGGCCAGGTCGCGGCGTGCGCCCCGCACGCTGTATGGCTGGCACGGGGGCGACAGCCACCAGAAGTCCGCGTGGAACGAGGCAAGCTCTTCCGCGGTGATTCGCTCCAGGTCGGCCTGAACCGCGCGATGAGCGGGGAAGTTCAGCCGGTAGACGGCGAGCGCTTCTTGGTTCTGGTCGAGAGCCCCGACGATGCGCACGGGAAGACCCGCCGCCGCGGCCGAAAAGCCGCCGATCCCGCAGAAAAGCTCCAGCGCCGTGATCGTCATAGCCCTATCTCCTCACGGGTAGACATCCTACTCCATACCGGCGTCGCGAAACAAGTCGGATATGCGGAAGCCGGATCCACGCTTCCCCGTGCTGTTGCCGTTGGTCGCGGGGAGGGGAGATTTCATGCGGGAGGATTTGAAATTCCCCGATAATTCAGTACGCTGGGATAGACTTCGGCAGTGTACTTCCTCAGTATCGAAGAGCACCCGATGGTGAGCGCCGCGGCGGAGAACGCCGAGGTTTTCCGGGTCCGGTTTCAGGAGGAGAAACATGGCAAAGCGCCTCGTTATTGTCGGCGGCGGACATGCTCATATGACAGTCCTGCTCCGCCTCGCTGAGTTTACCGGCAAGGGGTACCGGGTCACCGTGATCAGCCCCGATGCCCATCACTATTACTCAGGGATGGGGCCGGGCATGCTGTCCGGAATCTACCGGCCGCGCCAGGTCCGTTTCCATGTGCGGAAAATGGCAGAGGAGCGCGGGGCGACTTTCCTCGAGGACACGGCGGTTCGCATCGATCCTGCCGGGAAAACCATCCTCCTTGCGTCAGGGCAGGGGGTGCCGTACGATGTCGCCTCCTTCAACACCGGGAGCGGGATTCCGCTCGACTCCTTCGCCGCCGCTTCGAAGCGGGTCATCCCTGTCAAGCCCATCATCAATCTCCATGTCGCCCGACGACTGATACTCCGGGAGATCGAGGGGCGTGACCTCAGGATTACCGTTGTCGGCGGGGGGGCGGCCGGGGTGGAGGTTGCCGCAAACGCGTGGCGGTTGGTTCAGGCAAGGCGCCGTGGGGCGGAGATTACGCTCCTGGGGGGAAGCCGGGTGCTGGGCAGGTTCCCGGATGAGGTGCGCAACCGTGCGCTCCGTTCCCTGGAAAAGAGGGGCATCCGTGTGTTGGAGGGCGCGGGGGTGCGCGCGCGGAGGGTGGAGGAGGCGAGCATCCTGCTGTCGGACGGCAGCGTCGTCCCCCATGATTTCGCCTTCCTGGCCGTGGGGGTCAGACCGTCCCCCATCTTTGCCGTATCCGGCCTCCCCACCGGGAACGACGGCGGGATGCTGGTGGATTCCTTCCTGCGCTGTACGGAGCATCCGGATATCTTCGGCGGCGGCGACTGCATCTCCCTGTCCGGAAACCCCCTCGCCAAGGTCGGGGTTTACGCGGTGAGGCAGAACCCGATCCTGTTCCACAACCTCATGGCGGCCCTGGAAGGGGGTGACCTTGTGCCGTTCAATCCCGGCGGGGCATACCTGCTGATTCTGAACATGGGAGACGGAACCGGGATCTTCTGGAAAAATGAATTTGTCTGGGGCGGTCGGCTTGTCTTTCTCCTCAAGGATTACATAGACCGGCGATTCATGAGGAAGTTCCAGGTGTCGGGGGAGCTGTCCGAACCGGATGGCGACCGTTCCTTGTAGGTTTGTGAAGCGCGTAGCTCTGACACCTGTGCTGTCCCTACACCCGTGCTGTCCGCCGTCTCGACTATCATTACTTTTCAGGTATACTTCCGTGGTACTGTAACTTTTTTGTTTCTTACCCCGGAATAACGGTTTTGCTGCAGGAGCGGTCCGTCGGTATCCGCCGATCCTGTAGTACCTGACGTCCGACAGGAGGAGAAAGACCTTGATGAACAATACAGGAAAACGGGTAGCCGTGATCGGCTCCGGTCTTGGAGGCCTTTCGGCCGCCATAACCTGCGCATCGAAGGGATTCCATGTCGCTATCTTTGAAAAAAACGACAAATTCGGGGGAAAACTCAATATTTCGCGGAAAGAGGGTTTTTCCTTCGACCTGGGCCCCTCCATCCTGACTCTTCCCTCAGTATTCCGGGAACTCTTTGCCAAAGCCGGCCTTCGTCTCGAGGACCATGTTCCGATCCGGCCCCTGGAAACCCACTGGCGAAACTTTTTCGAGGACGGAACCTGCATCGACCTGGTGGCCGACCTGGAACGGCAAAAACAGCTCCTGGCCGCCGTCGATCCCGAGGCGCCGGCCCAGTTTGACCGGTTTATGGCCTATGCCCGGAGGCAGTATGAGCTCTCCGACCGCACCTATCTGCGGGGGGTCGACAGCCCGCTTGAAATCCTCCGCGACCTGTGGGGGCAGGGCTTGGGCGGGCTGGACTTGCTCCGATCCATGCACCACGGGGTCTCTTCCTTTTTCACCCACCCGAAGCTGCGGGAGATTTTCGACTATTTTGCCAAATACATCGGTTCCTCCCCCTTCAATGCACCGGGTGTCATCAACCTGATGCCTTGGGTACAGTACTGCTACGGATTGTGGTATGTGGAGGGAGGGATGTACCGCCTGGCCGAAGGGATGAAAAAGGCCCTGGAAAAGCTGTCCGTTGAGCTGCATCTCAATCGGGAGGTGGTGGCGATCAACACCACGGGGAGTGCCGTGACCGGTATCACACTGGCTGACGGAGAACAGGTAGCGGCGGATTTTGTCATATCCAACATGGAATTCATCCCGGCCCACGAGAGACTGCTGAAAACCTCTCCAGGCTGTTGGACACGCAGAAGACTGGAGCCGGCCTGTTCGGGGCTGGTAATTCACCTGGGGGTGAAAAAGGTCTATCCGCAGCTGGCCCATCACAATTTCTTCTTTTCCGGAAATTCCAGGGAGCACTTCCGGGACGTTTTCGACCGGCGCCGCCTGCCGAAAGATCCGACCATATACCTGGTGGCGCCCTCGCGTACCGACCCTTCCGTAGCGCCTGACGGCTGCGACAACCTGAAGCTGCTGCCGCACATCCCCCCTGTCGACCCGCATAACCCCGTCACTGCCGAGGACTATGCCGAACTGCGGGAGCTGGTGCTGGAAAAATGCGAGCGGATGGGTTTGACCGATCTGCGCGGAAATATCGTAGTGGAAGAAACGTGGACACCACCGGACATCGAAAGGAACTACTACTCGAACAGGGGCGCCATTTACGGCGTCGTTTCCGACCGTTGTAAAAACCTCGCGTTCAAGGCGTCGAAAAAAAGCGCCCTTTACAAAAATCTGTATTTTACCGGCGGCAGCATCAACCCCGGTGCCGGGATGCCGATGGTTACGGCCTGCGGCATGCAGGTAGGTGAGGTAATCGCGGAATCAATACGGGAGAACCGGAATCAGCTATGAGCAGAAAAGACAAGCATGTCGTAGTCATAGGGGCCGGACCGGGCGGTCTGAACTCCCGAGGACTGGAAAACAGACTACACCATTTTCGGGGGCGCCACCTTCAATCTGGGACACACTATCGGGCAGATGCTCTATTTCCGGCCCAACAACCGGTTCGAGGAAATCGGAAACTGCTACCTGGTCGGCGGCGGTACCCATCCCGGCTCTGGCTTACCGACCATTTACGAATCAGGGCGAATCACCGCAAGCCTTATCTTCAACGACCTGGTCTGAGGGCGTAAGCGACAGAAGAATCAAAAACCCCCAATAATCGGAAAAATCCAAAAATCAAAAACCAAATAAGGTCATGGGGCCCCCCCCTTTTTTCCTGAAGAAGAAAAGGGGAAGGGTCCTGGTTTAATCGTAGCGCTACGAGGAACCGCATGAAACGATCCTCAAGGCCGTTTCCGCCTCCGCGCAGAGGGTTCCGCAATCGACGGACTGGTTCGTGGTGGGAAGGATTGCGGAGACTTACGGCGATATAAAGGTGGCGGAGACTGTTTATTTATTCCCGTGAATCTGCTATGCTTCGACCTTCGAAAAAGGATGCCGTGAATCTGAACCGGCATCCCCAATTCCATGAACATCCGACCCAAAAGGAAATATCATGTCATCAAGTCGTTTCGTCATCACGGTCATCGGCCTTGACCGGGTGGGCATCGTTGCCGGCATCAGCCGGGTCATGGCCGAACATAACGTCAATATAGCCGATATCAGGCAGACCATCATGACCGATCTCTTCACCATGATCATGCTGGCCGAAGTCAAATCGGAGAATTTCGACCTTGCCGCCTTCCAGGCGGCCATGACCGCCATCGGCAAGGAACTGGGCGTGCAGGTCATCGTGCAGCATGAAGACGTCTTCCGCTTCATGCATCGGATCTGAGGAGGCCCGGCAATGCCAATACAACCCGAGGAGATCCTCGAAACCATAAAGATGGTGGCCACCGAACACCTGGATATCAGGACGGTCACCATGGGCATCAATCTGCGCGGCTGCTGCCATCCCGACATCAAGATCTTCAACGAACAGGTCTATGACCACATCCTGTCCTGCGCCGAAAATCTGGTCAGGACCACCGACGAGATCCAGAGCCTGTACGGCATCCCCATTATCAACAAGCGCATCTCCGTCACCCCCATCGCCATCGTGGCGGAGAGTTGCCGTGCCGACGAGCTCGTCTCCGTTGCCGAGACCCTGGACCGGGCCGCTCACGAGGCGGGGATCGACTTCATCGGCGGCTTCAGCGCCCTGGTGCAGAAAGGGATAACGCCCGGCGACCTGAAGCTCATCACCTCCATTCCGCGGGCCATGGCGACGACGAAAAAAGTCTGTTCCTCGGTCAACGTGGCCACCACCAAGGCCGGCATCAACATGGACGCCGTGGCCTTGATGGGGCGTATCATAAAGGAGACCGCCGAACTGACCGGTGAACGGGGCGGCATCGGCTGCGCCAAGCTGGTCGTGTTCGCCAATGCGCCCGAGGACAATCCCTTCATGGCCGGCGCCTTCCACGGCGTCGGCGAGCCGGACTGCGTGATCAACGTGGGTGTCAGCGGGCCCGGAGTCGTCAATGCGGCGGTGCGCGCGTTGCGTGAGCCCTCTCTGGGTGATATCGCGGAATGCATCAAGAAGACAGCCTTCAAGATCACCCGCATGGGAGAGATGGCGGGAAGGGAGGTGGCGCGCAGGCTCGGCGCCCAGTTCGGGGTGCTCGACCTGTCCCTGGCGCCGACCCCGGCCGTGGGTGACAGCGTGGCCGCCATCCTGGAGGCCATGGGGCTGGAGAGCTGCGGCACCCACGGCACGACGGCCGCATTGGCCCTGCTCAACGACGCAGTCAAGAAGGGGGGCGCAATGGCGTCCTCATCCGTTGGAGGACTGAGCGGGGCATTCATTCCGGTGAGCGAGGACGAAGGCATGATCCGGGCGGTGCAGCGCGGTTCCCTCTCCCTGGACAAGCTGGAGGCCATGACCTGCGTCTGCTCCGTGGGCCTGGACATGATCGCCGTGCCCGGCGACACCTCGCCATCGACCATCGCGGCCATCATCGCCGACGAGATGGCCATCGGCATGATCAACAAGAAGACTACCGCCGTGCGCATCATACCTGTCCCGGGCAAACAGGTGGGGGATCTGGTGGAGTTCGGTGGCCTGCTGGGCAGCGCACCGGTGATGCCGGTGCACAACTTCAGCTCCGAGGCTTTCATCGCCCGCGGCGGCAGGATCCCGGCGCCCATACAGTCCCTGACAAACTGACTGTCTTGATCGACGTTATTTCCTGCTCACCAAGTGGAGCGTGACGTATGACGGCACAACGCGCCGCACCGGCCAAAATAACACGCCCCACAGCTGTCGGAGGGGTTTCCCGCACGAGACTTTTCCATCTTCTTGACGATCTGATGGAGAGGCCCGTCGTCTAGATTTCTTCGCCCGCTCCGGGACGAACTGGGCATAGAGCCTTCCGCGGAAAACATGGCCGTTTTCTCTTCCATTATGCAAATGAAGTAAGCTTCAAAACGTCCGGTACTTACGATTCCAAGACCTGCCAGGTTTCAAAACCTGGCGGGTCTGTTTTATTGTTAAGTACGGGAGGTGTTCGGGAATAGTGTTTCGAATAGTTGAGCAGATACGAAAGAGAACCCGCATTAGAATCCCCGCCATGGCAGTGGGTTGCCTTGCGCTCGTTTTCGTGTCACTCCCGGTGTCGGACGCCGGGGCAGTCAGCAGATCCGGCTCGCTCAGAGGCCCGGCGCAGAATACAGCGGGAGGCCCACGGGTTGCTCCTCCCGCATCACTGAAATTCTATTGCGGCGACAGAATCGTCGCGCCGGGAGACACAATGGCGAGCGTTCTTGCCGGATGCGGAGAGCCGGCGTTTCGCGAGATGCGGGAGGACGTCATTTCTGAAGCCTATCGTGCCGATAGGACGCCGGTGAATTTTGTAACAACCGAGGAATGGGCCTACAACTTCGGGCCGCATCAATTCCTCCGCTTCCTTCGCTTCCAGGGAGACCGGCTTGCGGTAATCGAGACCGGCGGCTACGGATATGATGAACAGGATTTCGGCCGCAACTGCGATGACGGGAGAAGTATCTCTCCAGGTGACAGAAAACTGGAGGTCCTTGCCAAATGTGGTGAACCTGCTGCGAGCGCCGACAATTCCGGACGTGACGCCGAGGGCTGGGCCGTTTCGGTGAGAAGCGATGAATGGACCTACAATTTCGGTCCGGATCGATTCCTGTATATCGTCAGGTTCCGGCATGGGAAAGTGTACGACATTCGAACGGGCGGGTACGGGTATTGATCTCGCGGGAGGTCGTCCTACTGAGCCCCCTGACCCTGAAATGGTACCGCAGTTACTCCGGCGCGATCTTCTGCGGATCGTCCCGTGGCGGTTCCGCGGGAGAAAATATGAGGCGGTACCAGCTCAGGTAGTAGGGCAGAATGGAGGAAGGCGCTGACTCACTGCCGGCATTACATGCGTCTCCGCCGCGGTAATCCGTGCGGGTCGATTCAGTCTCGCCCATGATGCGTCCCCTTTCTTCCGTATATGTGTGTCAAAGTATATCAGGTTTTCCCGCCTTGAATATTTCCATGCTCGCTCCTCCGACATATTTATAATTATTGCCGTTACACAAGACTTCACATTGTATTGTTACCGGTCGGTAGTAAACTTATAGGCAAGATTTTAATGAGATGCGCACTGAGGCTCGCCATGGAATCTTTACAATCAATCGAAAACATGCGGCGAGTCCTGGACTGGTTGGATGATGAACTGCGTACCCGGAATGCAGGCCGGAAAAAGGAGACATTCGAACAAAAGGTTTTTGAACTTGTCCACATGGCTCAGCAGCTGGTGCGAGAGGTGAAGGGGCTGCCCTGTGACCTGCATGGCAGCGAGCCCCGAGCGCTCGAACAGGGCCGGGACCGCGGGAAGTGTGCGGCCGCGGATGAGCAACGTGACGACGAGAAGCTGTTGTCACTCCTGGAAAGCTCGGACGATGCACTCTACATCAGGAACCTGAAAACCGACTGCTACGAATACATGAGTCCCGGTATCGAGCATATAACGGGTTTTTCCGCTGCCGAGATGAAATCGATGAAAGTGGTCGAGGTCATGGAGAGGGTGCATCCCGATGACCGTGATATCGTGAGAGGCGGTTTGGAGCGGGTAAAAAGAGGAGGAAAGGGTGTCGTCGAGTACCGCCTGAAGGGCAAGGACGGCAGGTATCGCATGCTGTGCGATTCGATTCATACCCATTGCAACCCGCAGGGAGAACCCCTGTTCCGCATCGGGATCGTCCGTGACATCAGTGAGCGCAAACAGATGGAGGAGTCGCTGCGGCGCAGCGAGGATCGGTACCGCTCCCTGGTCGAGATGTCTCCCGACGCGCTTTTCATCAATCTGAAAAACCGGGTCGTGTACGTGAACCCTGCAGCGTTACGGCTTTTCGGGGCATCTTCGTCCGATCAGCTTGTGGGCAAGACGCCGTTCGACCTCATACACCCGCAGTATCACGCGATAATCAGGGAAAGGATCGCGCATCAGCTTGCCGGAGAAAGTGCCCCGCTCATCGAAGAAAAAATCGTGCGGTTGGATGGCGCCGCAGTGGATGTGGAAGTTGCCGCGGCTCCCTTCATGACCGATGAGGGAATGGCAATCCAGGTCATCCTGCGAGATATCACCGAACGGAAAAGGGCAGAGGAAGCCCTGCTTGACAGGCGGAAACAGCTTGAAGAACTGAACAGGACCCTGGAGCGGAGGGTCGATGAGGAGACAAGAAAAAACAGGGAAAAGGATTTCATGCTCATTCAGCAGAGCCGGCAGGCTGAAATGGGCGAAATGCTCAACATTATCGCCCATCAATGGCGGCAGCCCCTGAACACCGTCGGTCTGTATGCCCAACTCCTGATGGAAAGCAGCAGGCATGGCGGGCTGGACGGCGATTACCTGGATGAAACGGTAAAGAATATCCTGAATCTTCTCAAGCATATGTCGCAGACGATTGACAATTTCAGGAACTTCCTGAGGCCGGGACGAGAAAAAAAATCGTTTTCCATCATGGCGACAATTGCAGGGATGTATGCGCTGATTGCCGACAGTTTCAAGGCGCACGGCATACAGGTCGTGATTGAAGGCGACGATCAACTGGCAGTGACCGGATACCCCAACGAGTATGCGCAGGTCGTGATGAACATCCTGAACAATGCAAGAGACGCTTTGGCTGAACGACATACAGACGAACCCCGTATCGGAATCAGGGTCGGCCGGGAAGGGGATCGTTCGGTGGTGACCATATCCGACAATGCGGGTGGTATCGAGGAAGAGCTGCTGGACCGGATTTTCGAGCCATACTTCACAACCAGAGATGGTTCCAGCGGTACCGGATTAGGGCTGTACATGGCGCGGGCAATCATAGTGAAAAACATGCACGGCTGTCTTTCCGTACGGAACACCGGTGATGGGGCCGAGTTTCGGATAGAGGTCTGATATGAAGGAATTGCCTGAAAAGCTGTCGATTCTATTCGTGGATGACGAGGATCAGGCACGTGAACTGACGGCACGGATGCTTCGATGGAAGGGCCTGGTCGTCTATTCGGCCGAGGACGGTGAGACGGGATTGCGTTTGTTCAAGCACCATCAACCGGATATCGTCGTAACCGATATCATGATGCCCCACATGGACGGTATCGAGATGTCCCGCGAGGTGAGAAGGATCTGTTCGAAAACTCCAATCATCATTGCCTCTGCCCATATCAACGAACGGCATATGGTTGCTTTGCGCGGTATCGGAGTCTCGTCCTGGATCCACAAGCCCATAGAACTTGATTGCCTCGTCCACGAAATAGCGACCTGCTGCGAAGATGCGGGCATACTCCCCAGGCTGCCCGTTATTTGACGTCCCGTCCCTTATATTCCTTTACCCCGAATCGGTACAGGAACTGCTGCAAGCCTTCCGGCGGAAGCTCGAAGCCGAGGGGCCAGCCCGGATTCAACGCAAAGCCGACATTTTCGTACGCTCTCTGCAGAAACCAGCAGGTATCGACCGCCACGGCATATGGGTAGTCGGGATTCTTTGAAACGGCGGCCTGTGCGCGCTCTATGCTGCTGAAGGTGGCGAGTGCCATGTACCCCATGGGGGACTGGATCGCCAGAGGATTGAAATGCGTATCCGGACCCGTAATGTCAACATCCCTGTCCGCCAGAATTATCACCTGCGAGTCGAGCAGTAACTCCAGAAATTCCGTAATCTTTATCTCTTTTCTGTACATTGCCAACAGTTTTTCTTCCAGTGGATTGTTCGGCTTGAATTCGCTGTTCATGGATAGCGTGTCCTTTCGTTTGCGATGCGACGCACAGGATGTTTTTCCGCCATTATTTTCCGATTCGATATGGAAGTGATTATATAACGGATGGGTACTATGGTGAGGAAAGGGAAACATGTCAAGAGAAATAACCGGAGGATGGATGCTTTCGGTAATCGGCTTCTTTACATTCATAGGGAATAAAGGTATTGTTTCATGAAATTTAACAGAGGACAGCGGGCGGGAATCCGGTCCGCCGTCCATACCCCAGGCGGAAAAGGAGGGTGTATGCGTACGTTGATCGTTGTTCTGTCGGTAGCGCTTCTGGCACTGGGTCCTTTGGGCTGTCAGAAGAAGGAAGGCCCGGCCGAGGAGGCGGGCAAGCAGATCGATCAGGCCGTTGAGAAAGCGGGAACCGCCGCCAAGGAGGCGACGGAGAAGGCGGAGAAGAAGCTGGATGAGGCTGCCGGCAAGCTCAAGGACACCGCGGAGAAAATCGATAAAAAGGTGGATGAAAAAGTGAAGAGCGGCACGGAAAAGGCGGCGCAGGAACTGGAAGATGCAGGCAAAGCGGTTAAGGAAAAGGTCGACAAGTAGGAGTTTTTCATGATGGGTCGGACGACAGCCGCGATTCTGGCGGTGTTTCTCGCGGCATCTTCCGTTTCGGCGGAGGATGCCCCGAAAAAAGACGGCAAGGATGTTGGGCAGAGCATCAAACAGGTGGGAAAAGAGACCGGCGAGGCCTTCAAAAAGGCGGGTAAGGAAACCGGCCACGCCTTCAAGGAGGGCGGCAAGGAGGTCGGCCGGGGATTCAAGGAGATGGGCAGAGATACGGCCAGGGAGTCGAAGAAGGCGGGAAACGCAATCGGTGACTGGTTCAGGAATGTTGGACGGAGCATCAGGAATTTCTTCCGATGAGAAAAATAAGGTCGTATCCCGCAACCGGGACTCTGTCAATCCCTGAATGACGAGACGTTGTACGTGCATTTTCCATATCCACACATGCAAAGCCCCTGGCCGGGATATAGCCGGTCAGGGGCTTTTTTTCAACGTGCGACGACGCACAAAGGTCTGAGCGTTATTTCTCCCGCCGGTACGGCCAGGCCATGACCCCGCCTTCAAGCACCTTCACGTTTTTCCAGCCAGCCGCCTCCAGGATGATGGCTGCCTCGTATCCCCGCAGTGAAATCTTGCAATAGCAGACGATCTCACGGTTTTTGTCCGTGGGCAGATCGTTCAGCCGGCGCCGCAGGTCGCCGATGGGAATGAGAGTTTCTCCGATGCCGATGCGCATGGCGTCGAACTCGCCGGGAGTGCGTACATCTAAGAGAAACGGCTTCTCGCCCCGGTCCAGCTTTTCCTTCAGTTCGACCGGTCCGATGCCCTTCAGTCGACCCTTGAGCTTGTTCTCCATGATGTGGGCGGTGGCGATGAAATGGTCGATGGCCAGGGAAAAGGGCGGCGCATAGGGAAGGTCGGCGTTGACCACGTCCGCGACCGTCAGTTTGCCGAGGACGGCCATGGCCGCCGTGGCGATCTGCTTGCCCACATCCCCGGGACCGACGCACTGGACGCCCAGGATTCTTCCGGTATCCGCGTCGACCACCATCTTTGAGACGAGCAGCTTGGCGCCCATGAATTCGGGTTTGTCCAGGCTGGCGTTGATCACCGTAACCACGTTATACCCCTCCTGTCGGGCCCGGCTTTCGGACAGGCCGGTGGAGCCGGCGCTGAAGTCGAAGACCTTGCAGATGCCGGTGTGGATGGTGCCGGGGAAGGTCACACTGTTGCCGAGCACGGCGTTTTCACCGGCGACCCTCCCTTCCAGGTTGGCCAGATCGCCGAATGGGGCGCGGGTCTTCTTTCCGGTGATGCGGTGCACCAGTTCCACGCAATCGCCAACCGCGTAGATATCCGGGTTGGATGTCTGCATGTACTCATCCACCAGGATTCCGCCGGTTTCCCCGATCTCCAGCCCGGCCGCCCGGGCCAGATCGGTGTTGGGGATAACGCCGATGGCCAGCACCGCCAGTTCGCAGGGGAGTTCGGTGCCGTTCTCCAGCCTGACCGCGGTCAGCTTGCCGTTCTCTCCGATGAACCCGGCCAGTTTGACGTCGGTGATGACATTGGCCGCCTTGCTCCGCACGTGATTCTCCAGCACCTCTGCCAACTCCCAGTCCAGGAATACCAGGATCTGCGGCAGCATCTCGATAACGGTAATGTCGATGCCGGACAGCTGGAGCGCCTCGCAGGTTTCGATGCCGATGAGACCCCCGCCGATTACCACTGCTTTTTTGATGGTCCCCTCGTCGCGGATGCGGCGCAGGAAATCGGCGTCGCGCATGGACTGGAGGGTTGTCACCCCGTCCAGATCGATACCGGGAACCGGCGGTTTGCGGGCCCGGGCGCCGGTCGCGATAATCAGCTTGTCGTACGGGATCTCATCCACTGCCCCGCTCTTCAGATCGCGGCAGTGGACAACCCTGCGATCGCGGTCGATGGAGGTCACCTCGGTTTCGGTGCGGGCCGTAATTCCTTTGGTGTTCACGAAGAAGTGGGGGTCGCGCACCTCGCCGTAGGGGGTGCTGAGCAGGGCGTTGCGGTTGTTGAAAACCCCGGCGACAAAGTACGGGTAGCCGCATGAAGCCATGGACATCTCCGACGCTCTCTGGATGATGGTGACCTCCGCGTTCGGGTCCAGGCGCTTGGCCCTGGCCGCGGCCTTGGGTCCTGCGGCGGAGCCGCCGATAACGACGATTTTCTTGTTCATGATTGGAGTCCTCCTCTGTTTGCTGGATATCAGGTGCATAGAAACATGGCTAAGCTACAAACATATGAAAACATATATATATAAAATCAATGAATGTCAATCCCTGAAATTGCCGCGGAATACAAAAAGGCCCGGTACGGATTGGTTCCGTAGCGGGCCTTTCGTAGAAATAATCAGATAATTGACAGTCGCGGCTTTATGACTTCAAAGCCGGATGGTACATCGCTCTCAGGCGGACCTGATGGTCCGGCGGAGTTTGCGCCGTATAGGGAAGATTTACGGGTGCTCGATGAGCTGGATGAATTCTTCCTTCTTGACCTCGTCCACGATCCAGGCGCAGGCCTGGAAACAGCGGTCGCGGGTCTTGCCGGAAACGATGGCCAGCAGGACCGAATCGCAGGCGCCGATGATGCCCAGACGGTGGACTGTGAGAACCTGGTTCAGTTTGAACTTCTCCTCAGCCTGTCGGGCTATGATAGCCAGACGCTCGTCGACATCAGCGGTGAGCGGCTTCAACTCAACGGTGGAAAAGTCCGGAACCTGCTTCCCCGGTCGTTTTACCCTGCCGTGATGCAGCACCACCGTGCCCGTCGCATCGGTTTCGCGCTCCAGGAACGAGCGGTAGAGTTCCAGATGGTCGAACGGCTTTTCTGTTGCGTATGCGGTGATCATGTGTCCTCCATGGGATGTTTTTGCGTAACACTATCACCGGTGCGGGGGAAACCGCAATGCCTGTTTTTGTCACCTTGAGCGCGAGAACTTAAGAAACGACCCGTCGGTCATGCGGGAGAAATCAGGGATGGTCTTGATCTTTCCCTGCTCATGCAGGAACCCTGCGATCTCCTCCAGGCTGCTCACCGTGTTCCGGTCGAGATTCAGGCGGAAGTCGTGCAGCTTCATGGAGGTTTCAGCGTCCCGGCCCGAAAGGCCGCCAATCCGGCCAATCAGGTCCGCGGCCTCGCTGGGGTGTTTCCGCACGAAAGTTTCCGCCTGTTTCAGGGCGGCGAGGAATTTCCGTACATCATCGGGCCGCTCGGCCAGAAGCTCCTTTCTGGCGAGGATCATGAGCGGATAGCTGTTGCCCAGTCCGCCCAGAGTACCCAGCACCCGAGCCCCTTTTGCCTCGGCCAGGGAGGGGGTCGGCTCGCTGGCCACGAAGGCGTCGATGGAACCCGCCGTCAGCGCCTCGGGCATGTTGGCCGGGTCGAGATCGATTACCTGCGCCTTCTTGATGTCGATGCCGTTTTTGGCGCACCAGGCCAGGAGCCCGCCGTAGGTCGATGTCCCTTTCTTGACGGCCAGCTTCCTCCCCATCAGGTCGGCGGGCTTCCTGATGGGTGAATCCTTGCGGACAACGATGCGGTGGCGGTGTTCTCCGCCGCCGTGGCTGGCTATAATCCGGAACCGGTCGCCCTGTGAGACAGCGATCACGGACGTGGTGTCGCCCATCTCCGCGATGTCGGCCGAACCCGAATACAGTGCCTCGGCGCAGGCGGGGCCGCTGGTGAAACGGGATGGAGTGATCGCGAGACCCTGTTGCCGGAAAAATCCTTTTTCCACGGCCACGATACAGAGCGCGCTGCCGACCCGGTCCTGGTAGACGAAGCGGATCGGCGCCCCGGCGCGGGAATCCCCGGGAACGGCAAGCGGCGCCAGCGCCGCGGTCAGTGTGATAACCGTGAGAAGCATGACCAAGCGTTTCATCTTCTACTCCTATTTTCGTTGTGGCGGCAGGCAGCACGGCATGTCGTCGAGGACGGCGCGCAGGCCGCGCATGGTTTCTTTCAGGTCGGATGAGGTGCGCGGGCGGGGCCGCGGAAGATCGATGGGGACCTCACGTTTTACGCTGCCGGGAGGAGTCCCGATGATAATTACCCTGTCGGCAAGCAAGGCGGCCTCCTCAACGCTGTGGGTGACGAAGATGATGGTGCGCCGTTTTGCCCGCCACAGACGCAGCAGTTCGTCCTGCAGCCGCTCGCGCGAGTTGGCGTCGAGGGCGCTGAAGGGTTCGTCCATGAGGAGCGCGGGCGGGTCCAGCGCCAGGACGCGGGCCAGCGCGGCGCGCTGCCGCATACCGCCGGAGAGCTCATGCCGGTAGGCGTCCTCGTATCCGGCAAGACCTACCATGGCGATGCACTCGCCGCTTATCAGCCGCCGTTCTTCCCTGGACAGCTTCATGCATCGCAGACCGAACTCGACGTTGCCGCGTACCGTGAGCCAGGGGAACAGGGTGGGATCCTGGAACACCACGGACCGCTCAGGTGACGGCTCAGTAACCGGAGAACCGCGAAAGAGGACCCGCCCGGATGTGGGTCTCAGAAAACCGGCAATCAGGTTCAGGAGGCTGGTTTTCCCGCAGCCGCTCGGCCCGAGCAGGCAGACGAATTCCCCTTGCCCGATTTCGAGGCTGACATTGTCGAGCACAGGCGGGCCGCTGCCGTTGGCGTTCGGGTAGCGCAGTGAAAGGTTCTCCATGATGATCACAGAGCGCCTCCGGAATCCGTGAGCCGCCACCGTTCCACCGTCCAGCGTTCCAGTGTGGCGATCACGATACGCTCAAATCCAAGCCCGATAAGCATGATGACCAACAGGCAGGCAAAGGCCGAGGTGTAGTCCAAGGTCCAGCGCGACTGGATGATGGAATAGCCGAGCCCGGTGCCGGTGCCGACCACCATCTCCGCGGCCAGCAGCACCCGCCAGCCGTTGCCGAGTCCCACCCGTAACCCGCTCAGGATGTGGGGCAGGGCACCGGGCAGGAGCACGCGGAAGACCAGGGTGATCCCCCGCGCTCCCAGCATGCGCGCGGCACGCAGATAGGTCGCGTCCACCTCATTCACCCCGGCCAGGACATTGATTGCGACGGGTGGAAAGGCGGCGACGGCGATCATGAACACCGTCGTCTTTTCGCTGATGCCGAACAGGAGCAGGGCAACGGGAATCCACGCCAGACCTGGGACCAGTTGCAGGCAGTGGACGAGGGGGAGGGTGAGACGCCGGAACACGCCCTCGCGCCCCGCGGTCAGACCGAAGGTGAGTCCGGATGCGGCGGCCAGTGAAAAGCCGTTGACCCACCGCCTCAGGCTGTCTCCGATGTGGCGGTAGAGGCTCTGGTCAACGAGATCCTCTCCCGAAAGGAGGCTGCCGAGATGGCGCAAGGTAGCGACGGGCGTCGGGAAATCAACCCCACGCACTGCTGAGACGACAGACGCGATGGCCTGCCAGAGCAAAGCGCCGATGAGGATCGTTCCGGCCGTGAAGGCAAAAGAGCGTAGAATCACCCGGAGACGGTGGGTGGAGACGGGCATTACTGTTTTCCGAAAAGGGGGGTAAACCGGTATTTCGCGAAAACAGCCGACGCTTCCGGCGTCTTCAGGAATTCAATGAACTTTCTGGTTTCCTGCTGATGTTTGCTTGACTTCAGCATGGCCAGGCTGAAATGGATGGGGGAATGGGAGCCCTTGGGCGCGACGGCAGCGAGGACGCCGCTTTTCATTGCCGCCGTATCCGAACGGTATACGAGTCCCGCGTCCACGTTTCCCGAATCCACGTAGGCAAGTACGGTGCGCACATCCTTGGCGTACAGTATCCGTTTCTCGATCTTGTCCCACAGCCCGAGACTTTTCAGCGTCTCCCGCGCGTACTTCCCGGCAGGCACCGTCTCCGGCAGGCCGATACTGATGGATTGGACCTTGTCGACGAGATCCGCGAACGACGTGATCACGTTTTTCTTTTCTTTTGCCGCAATCAGGACTATCTCGTTGCCAAGGATGTCCGTTCTGGTTTCAGGAATGATCAGCGCCTGACGCTGCAGATCGTCCATCTCCTTCTTTCCCGGAGTGAAGAAGAGGTCGGCGGGTACACCCTCTTCGATCTGCTTCCGCAGAATACCGGCCGCCGCGAAGCTGTACCGTACCCCTGTTCCCGTCTTTCTCTCGTACATCTCTTTCAGCTCGTTTAATGCATCCTTCAGTCCCGCTCCCGCCAGAACCGTTAGAACGGCCTTGTCCGCGGCGCGACTCGGCGCGGGGAAGAAGGCGCAGAGCAGCAACGCCGGTATCAGAAGAAATGCGATGTGGTGAATCCTTTTGTTTCTCATTATTCGGTCTCCCTCTAGGATGGTCTGGGCCCGTTACGGGAAGGTTCAGTAGTGCGACTCGGGGACGTTCACGGCAATTGCGACGGTGTCTGCAAGATGGCGGTTGCGCGGCGAAATACCGCGTCAGAAAGCGTATTTGTCGAGGCACAGCCCTCCGTGGCCCAGGGTAATGATATCAGTGGCAGTCGGTCGTACGCCGGCGAAAATCATGGGCAGCAGACCGTCCAGGGCGGTGGGGGCGACGCGGAGCGCGCCGGCCGGCGTGCCGACCACGGGAATGCCTTTCAGCATCCCCAGGCCCAATATGGCGCCCGGCATCATCGGCACGCCCTCGATAACCACCTCCGCACCGGATTCCCGGATTCCGTCCATGGTGACGTCGTCGGGGTCAACGGACATGCCGCTGCATGCGAAGATCACCTCGCACTCCGCTTCGCGCATCTCCCGTATCGCTCCGGCAATCGCGGCCGCGTCGTCGGGAACCTTGGTCGTGTGCGAGATGGAAGCGCCGAACGGCTCGACCTTTCGGGCAATGGTTTCGGCGAACCTGTCCTTGATCCTTCCCTTGAAGACCTCGTTTCCGGTAATGACCACGCCGACCCTCTTGAGTACGAAAGGCTTCAACTCCAGTACCCGGCCGCGTGAACGGCACATGGTCTCCAGTTCGGCCAGTTTTGATTCAGGGAGATACAGCGGCATCGTCTTAGCGACCGCCGCCGGATTCTCCGGCTTGCCGACCGTGAAGCTGTACCGCGTGCCGATGGCAAAGCCGCCAATGGCATTGACCTCGTTGAGGAGCGGAACGTTCACCAGAAGAAGGCCCAGGTAGCGGGGCTTGATGCGTACGGCCCCATTTGAGGGAGTTTCGAAGTCGAACCCTTCTCCTGTCACCGCCTGAGCGATTCTGAGCGCAGCTTCATTTTCGTGTACATCATTTTCCTCGGTCTCCACGACATAGATATGTTCCTTGCCGATATCGAGGAAATGGGGTATGTCTTCTTCCCTCACGATATGCCCACGCTCAAACGGTATCAGTTTTGGTCCCCCCGGAACGACCCGAACTACATCATGTCCGAGAACCATTCCGACGGCTTCTTCAATTTTGACTTTTTTTATCATGGTTTCCAATCCTTATGGATGCCGCCCGCGGCACGGAGTTCCTTCATTCACTGTTCTTACCGTGCGAACGGACAGACCCGCTTAAGATTGAGGAGCGCCGCCACCCCGGAGATGGTGTTGCCGAAGAATACCACCGGTTTGCCCGCGGCTTCGAACCGCTCCAGTATGTCGTTGATGGTGCCGTTCACAATGCTGGAACCGGTGGCGAGGCCCACGTCGCACCATTGTACAAGTTCATCGAGTTGCGTCTCCCCGTCCATCACCACAAGTTCTTCCCGGACCTGGCCGATATTGTCCGGATTCAGGTCTGCCACGCGCATGCCCACCTTGCCGTAGGCGTCCACCATCTCTTTCAGGATGGCCGGTTGCAGTCCGATCATTCCGATGCGCTTGGTACCAAAAAGCGCATGGATCGCGTCCGGCATCTCCGCGCCGCATTTCGTCGGTTCCTCGTCCTTGCAGTGCACCGTGCCGGAGGCCAGTTCAAGAGAGCGCGTCACGGCATTCAGGCCGGCCGTGAACACGGCGCGGTATCCGGTATTTCCCAGATCCAGGGACAAAAGTTCGCCAAGTGTCCCCTCCCAGTTGCCCGGGGCGTCGGTAAAGGCCTGCCCGTGGGCATCCCGGTACACAGCTTCGATGACGCGTTCCTTTCCCTTCTTTATTACGAAGTTTTCGTCCGCCGTGGCGCCGATGGCCTCATCCGGTGTCAGCGCCCGTACCGTTATGCGTTCGTCGCGGTCGAGGCCGCGTTCGGCGACAATCCGTTCCAGCTCAAGTCGTGCTTTTTCCAGGATTTCCATCTTCACATTTCCTTTCTTCAGGCGTGCGTTGTTTGGTACGGCGTTATATGTTCAGACAATAACGGCGGGCGCATACATGCCCGGAAAAGGTGCGGAACGACGAAGATTTCAGTGCTCCTCGTCCATTCCCCCCATTTCGATCGACACGGCCGAGCCCGTGACAAGCGCAGCAACGATCTTCTTTCGCGCAGCGGCGAGCAACCGCTGCACGGTACCCCGCGAAACCCCCATGCGCGTTCCGGCCTCTTCCTGCGTCAGGCCCTCTGAATCGCAGAGGTACATTGCTTCAATCTCATCATGGTTCAGGCGTGTCCGTTCCAGGCAGTGCATCGGGGTCCCGGCGGGCTTGTACACCCGCTCCCCTTCACCGTGGAACGGGCAACTGCAGCGCCGCGGCTTTTTGCATCGTGGCGACATGGGCGCTATCCTTCCCGTTCGGCTTGACTGACGTTCTCCCTTTCGGCTGCAAAGGCAGCATCATGCAGGTGTGCCGTCAATGGCAGCAGCCACCGCCGTGTCCATGGCCGGTGCAACTAGCGGAAGGAGAGTATTCGGGGAGTGAGTTCGTCGCAAGCTTGTCTACATTCTCCCGTACGGTGCCGCCGGTTGCCTGGTAGACGCGAAGACCGCAACGGTTGAGGTGACCGATTGCGCCGGCGCCGATGTTCCGTACGGCGATACCCTCGATGCGGCTGCCCTGAAGGGCCTGGAGAGGGTTGCAGGCGCCGTGGGCGTGGTGCTGATCGGAGTTCGAAATAACCGTTGTCTCGCCGCTCTCGGTGTCCGTGACCAGGAACAGGGGAGTCGAACCGAAATGATCGGAAACAGTGCTGTCCAGGCCTTTGTCGTTTTCAATGGGAAAGCAGATTCTCATGGATTGTAGCCTCCTTGTTGGTATTGTGCATATGCACAATACGTTGAGGAGAGCTTGTCTGTCAAGGGGGAAATATGTCTTGCAGGCAGGGCTGTATGCATGTGTCGCGTTTGGAATGTGCCTCAGTCCGCGGACACCCCTCCCGCGACGGGTGTCTCTTTTGTCCTTGCCGAGGGGAATCCGCTGTTCCCGAAGCATGCCCTGCTCAGCGTGAAGAACGCCGCGCTCCCCGCAAGCACCTGCCAGGGATAGGCGCGAATATCGAGTTCCGGCAGAATTGTCGGCAGCAGGGCGATGGCCACCGCGGGCGGGAACGGCATGCGCAGGGCGTGATACAACAGGAAGACGGTTGCCGTTGACATGCAGGCTGAAACCCAGATCGGCAGATGCAGGGAATAATGAATCAGGTGAAGCCAGAACACGCCCGAAAAGGCCGCGAGCACGAGCAGGAGCAGGGCTCTCCCGGCTTTTTTGCGCACGGTTCCGCCCGGTTTCGACACCTCCACGAATGCGACGATAAGGGGCGGGGCTGCCATGAAGAGGTGGTCGAAACCCACGGCTACCGCGGTGACGAGGGAGATGCCCGCTAGAAGTCTTATCCAATGGACAGACTCCCGACGGTCGAAAGCGGACGGTGTCGTATCCCCGGAAACAATGATGTTTGCGGGTGCGGACATCGTACCGGAATCGTTCGGGTTCAGCACGCGCCCGACGGCAATCATGCCAGTCAGAATGCAGACGGACAGGGGGTAGTGCCAGCTGTCGGAATGGGTGACGATGGGCAGGATCGCCGCGGAGAGGGAGGGCAGCACGCCGGAGCGCGCCCATTTCAATTGCAGGGCCACGAGGCAGAAAGCCGCCGGTATCATGAAGAAGGGGGCATACGCGAAAAAACGCACGATGAGGACTCCGGTCAGGGCCGCCAGCGTGGGAGAAATCCAGAAATGGAGAGGCGTGCCTTCCCACGGAGATTTTTCCATTATCCATGCGCCGAGGGCAAGGGCGGCAATCTCCGGGAAGATGATCTCTTTCTGACCGGTATGCTCCGCGACCGCGAACATCGCCGCAACCAGGAAAATAGCAGGGAATAAGCTCTTGAAACGCACTTTCGGGACCTTCTCCGTCTGTCTGATAATAGCCGTTGAGCACTATCGCTCTCGGCACATCCATGATTAAAAAATCAGGAAGGCTTTGTCAAGAAATCAGGGGTTATTTTCCTCGATGTTCGTTGGAAGGTTCAATCAGAAGTCATAGGACATGGAGACGCCCGCCCCGAAGTCCGGGCTCCCGGAGGTGAGGCCGGCGGCGAGAAAGCCCTGGATACCGGCCCGCCCGGTCAGGCGGTACGCGAGTTTCAGTCTCGTTTCCAGGAGACCTGAGGAGAGGTCCGTCAAATCCGTCGCTCCCTGCATCAGAAGGGTCGTGAGAAGGCGGTCTGTTACCTGGTAGCCGATGCCGCCTTCATAGGAAAGGAAATCCTTCAGTTCGTATTCATCGGATCTTCCCTGGAAATTGTACGTTCCATCCAGGTAGGCATGCCAGCCGCCGAACCATTTGTCCATCTCAAGGCCCAGGCCGGTTACGAGCTCGCCCGTTCCCAGCCCCTTGTCCTTGTCCGCGGTTGGAAATTCAACGTACACCTTCGGCATGATCCGCGGCAGGTTCTTGTCTTCTTCCAGTACAATGTACCCCGCCTTGAGTGATACATTGCCCGGACCGCTCACGGAGCGGCTTGTGTCATAGTCGCTCGCAGGGGGCGGGCCGCCGCTGCCGTTTCCAGCCGTCCCGTGGCCGCCGGCTGCCTTGCCTCTTCGGAAACGGACACCGGCAGCGGACGTCGTGGCGCCGTTGCTTTGGTAGATGAAGGGTACCTCCACTTTGAACTCCAGGCGCTGCAGGGGGTGCCAGTCAATAGTCAGGGGAACGGTGACTGAGTCGGTGGTAACGCCGGCGCCGTAGTCGCCGGTAGCGAATTCGACTCCCAGCTCGACGGACAGCACCGTGTCCCCGGAGCCGGCAACGGCAAGAGACGGCAACCAGACGCATGCAATGCCGATGAAGCACAGAGAAATGAATCGAGTCATTCTTTTCATCACCTTCTCCTTCCACCCGCTCCCATGCGGCGCTGTACAGCGCCGGAGCCGTGCCGGCCCCTGCTCCCGCCCCGCCATTCCGGCCGCCCGGCTTCGTCGCGCAGGGTGACGGTTTCCTTGTCGGTATGATTGGTGATAACCCTGCTTATGAGGTAGATCTTCCCATCCTTGCCCTGGGCCTTGGAGCCGGATGCCTCCAGGGTATCATTCGGCTTAACGTCAATTCCCCTGTCCGACCAGAACCATTGCGGCGCGGCAACTACGTGCACCACGTCACCGCCCGTCTGCCGCACCGAAATAAGGACCGGACCGTTCCCCGACCCGGTTTCCAGGGAGGTCACCGTTCCCTTCACCGTTGTCTCGGTATTCCGGTCATAGCCACGATCGAAGTCAAGGCCGCTTTTTTCCCCTGACGCATCCTCGCCGAATCCCCAGAATGCGGGCGCGTTCGTCACACAAGAAAGGTGAACGACGAAAAGAAACATCCCAGTGAAAAGTAAACGGCCTGACTTCATATCGAATCCTTGTCACGCGCCGGACACGTCGCGACAAGGATTTCCCCCCCTTCTTTTACTTGTTGGGAGAACCGTATCCCGTACCGTCCAACGGTCTGGTACTATTCCCTGTCCCGTCTCCGGGACCCAGCTTTCTCATCTGCCCCTGGCCCGCCCCCGCTCCACTGGCGGTGGCGCCGCTTCCCGAACCGTCCTGCAACCGCTGCCGGACTTGGGTCTGGGTCTTGGTCTGCGTTGATGTTGAAGTTGATGTCTTGAGACAGCTGCCATCGCGCCTCTGCATTCGTTGACCTCCAGCGGCGAACGCCTGGCCCGCCATTGCCAGGGCACACACGGCAACTACTCCGGCCAGCGCAACTTTTCTGCTTTTCATGGTGATTCCTCCTCAGCTGAAATGGTTACCTTCTGTGAAGGGATATACCAATCACCATGCCAAGTCGAAAAAGAACTCATATCTATTTGATATCAATGAATAATGAGTTTTTGCACGAGAGCTGTTCCATGAAAATGCGGTGCAGATTCGGCGCTGGCCGCGCATCTTTTGCACCGCTACGAATGCCGGTCCTCCTCAATCAATCCGTACTCCTTGAGCCGGTACTGGAGAGTCCTGCGTGAAAGGCCCAGTTCCTCAGCGGCACGCCGTCGGTTTCCCCGGTTGTTTTTCAGGGCCGCGATGATTGCCTCTTTTTCCCGATCCCGCAGCGTGCCGCCGTTCTCGCTTACCTCGTGGACGGGCCGGGACAGTGATTCCGGCAGGTCGCGCAGTTCTATCCTGTCTCGACAGAGAATGACCGCCCTTTCGAGGACGTTCTGCAGTTCCCGGATATTGCCGGGCCACGGGTACTGCGCCAGCGCATCCATGGTTTCGGGGGAAAGGACAAGATTTCGTTTTCCGGCGCGCCCGGCAAACCGTCCCGTAAAAAAGGCCGCCAGTTCCGGTATGGCGTCCCGGCGCTCCCGCAAGGGAGGAAGGCGGAGCGGGAAAACGTGGAGCCGGTAAAAGAGGTCCTCCCGGAACCTCCCCTCTTTCACTTCCGTTTCCAGTGTCCTGTTGGTGGCGGCGATGACCCTGACGTCGGCCCTGATCTCGCGGGAGCCGCCGACCCGTTCGAAGGAGCGCTCCTGCAATACCCTGAGCAGCTTCGCCTGAAGGGAGAAGGGCATCTCACCGATCTCATCCAGGAAGATGGTGCCGCCACGGGCCAGTTCGAACTTGCCCCGGCGCGACTGAACGGCGCCGGTGAAGGCCCCCCGTTCATGTCCGAACAGTTCGCTCTCCAGCAGGGTTTCCGGTATGGAGGCGCAGTTTATCGGGACAAAGCCCGCCTCCCGCCGCGGGCTCAGGAGATGGATCGTGCGGGCTATCAATTCCTTGCCGGTGCCGCTTTCACCGTACACGACCACCGTAGATACGGTCTTGGCGACCTCGCGCACCATGCGGTGGATATCTTTCATCGCCTCACCGGCGAAAATCAGGTCTTCGGGCGGCAGCCCCCGGCTTTCCGCCTCCTTCAGGGACAGGTATTCACGTTCGCGCCGTCCGGCGTCAAGGACCTTCTTCACCAGGGTTCTCAACGCAGCGGGGTCTTTCAGCGGCTTGGTGAGAAAGTCGGCCGCCCCTTCCTTGATGGCGGACACCGCCTCCTCAATCGTGCCGTAGGCGGTAATCAGCAGGAAGGGAGGGGGCGCAGGGTAGGATCTCGTCTCGCGAAAAAGATCCATGCCGCTCCTGCCCGGCATCCGCAGGTCCGAGACGACCAGGTCGAACTCGCTTTGCCGCAGCATTGCCAGGGCCTTCTCGCCGTCTTCCGCCTCCTCGACCTCGTACCCCTCTCCGTCGAGGATCGTGGCAAGCAGGCTTCTGAAGGTGGCATCGTCTTCCACAACAAGGATTCGTTCCATTCTCTGCTCCATCATCTCGTCCGTGTCGCCTTACCGAAGGCGGTCGTTATCCTTTGTGCCGAACAAGGGGCAGTTCAACGACAATTGTTGTCCCGTCGGCGGAACTGTTGCCGACCCTGATGACTCCCCCGTGGTCTTCGACAATCTTCCTGCATATGGCCAGGCCGAGACCGGTTCCGCGGGCACGCGTCGTGTGGAACGGTTCGAAAATTCTCTCCCACTCCGCTTCGGGGATGCCGTGCCCCGTGTCCCGGATCTCAATCCGTGCCATGCCTCGCCGTTCGGCCATTCGCACCTCAAGAATTCCACCCTCGGCCACGGCTTGCAGGCAGTTTTTCAGCAGGTTGAGGAAGACCTGCTCCAATCCGTCCGCGTCACCCGCGATCACCAGGCCTTCCGCGAGATCAGCAATGATGTCGACCCTCCTGCGCGCCGCCTCCGGTTCCGCAATCTCCAGGGAACGGCGGATGACATTGCCGGGATTCACGGGGGTATGGGCCGTTGCGGCCGGGCGCACGAAGCAGAGGAGGTCGTTTACCAGCCGTTCGAGGCGCAGCGACTCCTCCACGATAAGGGCCGCGGGCCTCGCAACAGACGCCGAGGAGCTATTCTCCTGAAGCAACTGCGCATAGCCCTTTATTCCCGCAAGTGGATTCCGGATTTCATGGGCTATGGCGGCGCCCATCTCGCCAAGCTGGGCCAGTCTCCGACGGTGCGCGATCTCCTCCCGAAATCCTTCCGCCCGCACGTGCAGGCGAAACAGGAGGAGTCCCAGGATCCAGGCCAGGGCAAGGAGCGCGAAGAGCACCAGCATATGCGCCCGCGCCCCCCGGATAACCGCATCCGAACGGAAGGTGTGGAGGGCGAGGCGGAGCGTCGCCACCTGTCCGGAATAATGGAGGGGGGTGTTTGATTCGTATACCTCCTCTCCGGTTCCCAACCGTATCCGCGCATCCGTGGATTCTCCCCTGCTGAAGATCGGCGTAAAACGGCGATCCGTGACACGTGTCCCCGCAAGGGCGCTGTTCGAATGGATTCGGATCGTGCCGTCAGGTTCGATAATGGCGAAATAGGCAATGTCCGAGGCGCGAAAATCCTTCAGCGAGGCAAGGGAAGGGTCCTTGACGGCAATAGTCTCCATTGCCGCGGCAAGGGAAAGGGCAAGACCTCGAAGGTTTTCACCGGCAACGGGAAGCGCCTTTCGATAGTGGAGAACCCCATACCATGCCAGGAGCAGGGAAAGAAAAATCCCGGCGGCTGGAAACCAGTACTTCAGGCCGCCGTATCGAAAAGTCTTTCGTGCCATGGTTCAATCCCTTGATCGACGCAAAACCTGTCCCGCATGCAGGTTCCGGGAGTCAGCCGCTTACTATCGTATACCATGAAATACAGGGTAGCGTATAAGATCGATTTTGGCCGTGAGAAAAGAACGGCCGCCCCACGAGAGGCGCTCTACGGGCGAAGCACGAATTGCGCCGCATGCGTCGGGATCTGTCTCGACGCGCATCCCAATTGAGGCTGCAGTGGTTTCAGGAATGATGAGCGTACTTCAAGCGTCTCGTTGTTACCATTCACGAGGTGCAATACCTGCGCGTCACGTGCAGTCTTTGCACCAAACAGTCGTTGCACTGGAACCGTGAGAACAGAAAACCATTGTGGTTACGGAATGATAAGGAGTTGGCATGTTGTATGGAGGCTCTTCGGCAAGATGCATCAAATCACAGGGAGAAAAGGAGACATCCGCTATGAGAAAGAATATCAGACTACTGTGTGCAGTCGCGTTGACGGCGCTGTCGCTCGCTGCCTGCGGAGGCGGTGGTGACAGCGGTGACGGAAGCAAGGGTGCCCAAACCGGTAACGAAACACCTTTCCTCATGGTCGACGATGACGGCGTGTCGTCATTCGACGGCGCTACGCTGGAAAAAGCCATTGCGCAATTGCCCGTCGAATCCCTGAGCACTGCCGAGAAGGATTCCCTGGCGTATTTGCGGGAGGAGGAAAAGCTGGCTCACGATGTTTATATACTCATGGATAGCCTGTGGGGAGTAACCATGCCCATCTTCGAGAACATTGCCGCCGGCGAAGCCTCGCACACCGAAGCGGTGCGAACACTGCTGGTGCGGTACGATCTGCCTGATCCCGCCCTGAATCTCGGAGCGGGGGTGTTCATAAACACCACGTTGCAGGCACTGTATACCCAACTTGCGGCGACCGGTTCCGGTTCGCTTGTCGCTGCCCTGCAGGTGGGCGCGGAGATAGAGGAACTCGATATTATCGATATCCAGAATGCGCTGCTGCTCATCGATAATCAGGATATCCGGATGGTGTACGAAAATCTGCTCAAGGGATCACGCAATCATCTGCGCTCGTTTGTGAAGACTCTGGTGAGGCAGGGCGTAACCTACCAACCGAAATATCTGAGCAGTGACGAGTACAACGCAATCATCGATACGCCGATTGAGCGACGGAATCAAAGGAATTCATGAAATGGCAGCCCGCCCGTTTCGAAAGCGTGTCCTGGTGTCGCTGATTACGGCTTCAAGTTTCGTGGCGATGTCACTTTCCGGCATTGCCGTATTCATCGCACCCCAACGAAATGTCGCCTACTGGACCGACTGGACCTTTCTGGAACTCTCCAAGACCCAGTGGGGAAACATTCACATACTCACCAGCGCGCTCTTCCTCATTGCCGGCATCTGTCACATCTGCTGCAACCGGAGGTTACTGGTTCAGTATCTGAGGGGTATTCCGGGCTGCATGACGGCCGGTTGGCGTGAACTGCTTATAGCGGTACTGGTTACAGCGGTATTCAGCGTTGGCGCGATTACGAAGGCGCCGCCGTTCAACTATATTCTGTATTTCAATGCCTGGGTGAAGGGAAGCTGGGTCGGGACGCCGGCGGACGGTCCGCCCTTCAGCGGCGCCGAACTGCTTTCTCTCGAGGAATTCTGCGCCAAGATCTCCATCGAGAGCGGCGCCGCGCTCCGGGAACTGCGGCAGGCGGGACTTGCCGTATTCGATGAAAAGGCAACCGTTGCGCACATCGCCCATGCGAACAGGATGTCTCCCGCAATGGTGTATCTGATAATCAGGAAACCGGAGAGGCCGGATGTTTCACGTCCGGCTTCTCTCGCTTCGAAACCGTCACGGATTACTCGATAAACCTCACCGTCTTTACTTCCCAATAAACCTGAAAGCGGAAGGTGGAGTCGTCCTGACAGAACGAAGGATGACTTCACCTGCCGAATCCGGGAACAAAAAACGCGAGTTCCCGGCAACCCACCAGTATAAAAAGCTTATTAGCGTCAATTCCGCTAACAATCTTGACGCGCTTCGACAGGCTCAGCACGAACGGTAATTCAGCATGTTAAGGCGGTTCACCCTGAGCTTGTCGAAGGGTGAAGATGAAGAACCGGAATATTGACGCTAATCGCATTATAAAAATGCTTGACATATATTCAATAATTCATATATATAACATAAAACTATTTCATCCGAAGAAAATCCGGCATGAAAAGTCCTCGCAAATCCAATACATATCCGGAGGAATCCATGGCAAAACATCTCATTGTAGGCGGCGTTGCCGCGGGCATGTCGGCGGCGACCAGGCTGAGGAGGCTCGACGAGGCAGCGGAGATCATCGTTTTCGAGCGGGGCGAGTATGTCTCGTACGCCAATTGCGGTCTCCCGTACTACATCGGCGACGCGATTTCCGAGCGGGAACGGCTTCTGATACAGACTCCGGAAGGTTTCAAGAGTCTTTTCAACATACAGGTCCGCACCGGTCACGAGGTGCTGGCCGTCCGTTCCGACGAAAAGCGAATCCGGGTCAGAGAGCTTCAGTCGGGCCGCGAGTATGACGAATCCTACGACAAACTCCTGCTGACGCCGGGCGGTTCGCCGGTGAAGCCGACCATTCCCGGCTCGGATCATCCTGCGATTCACACCCTCTGGACCATCCCGGACTCGGACCGCATCCGCTCCATGGTTGACAACGGCGCGGTCAAGAGCGCCCTGGTGGTGGGCGCCGGCTTCATCGGTCTTGAAATGGCGGAAAACCTCCATGCCCGAGGCATCAGCGTTACCGTGGTGGAGATGGCGAAACAGGCTATGATTGTCGTTGATTATGAGATTGCGGCCATGGTCCACCGGGAGGTGGCGCTGCACAACGTGGGACTTCTGCTGGATGACGCCGTTGCCGCTTTCGAGCCGAAACCCGGCGGCGGCGTTATCGCCCGCCTGACCAGCGGCAGAACGGTGGAAACGGATCTGGTGCTGCTCTCCATCGGCGTCAAGCCGAACACCGGCTTCCTGGCGGACTCCGGAATCGGGCTCGGGCCGAAGGGGCACATCATTGTCGACGACCTCATGCGAACCACCAATGAGCATATCTATGCCGCGGGCGACGCTGTCGAGGTGACCCACCCCCTGACCGGCAGGAAGGCGGCCATCCCCCTGGCCGGTCCTGCCAACAAGCAGGGACGGATCGTTGCCGGAAACATGGCAGGCCGGCAACCGAGCAGCTACAACGGTACTATGGGCACAGCCATCGCCAAGGTCTTCGACCTCACCGTCGGCATGACCGGCGCTTCTGAAAAACTGTGCAAGGTCAACAACATTTCCTGCGCATCGGTGATTATCCACCCCAACGACAGCGCGGAATACTACCCGGGCGCCATGAAGACGTGCCTGAAGCTGGTTTACTCTCCCGAGACACGGCGTGTGCTCGGCGCGCAGGCAACGGGCTACAGCGGCATCGACAAACGCATCGACGTGATTGCAACGGCCATCAAGGGGAAGATGACCGTGGACGACCTGGCCGAGATCGAGCACGCTTATGCCCCCCCGTACTCCTCGGCCAAGGACCCGGTCAACTTTGCGGGGTTCGTTGCCCAGAACGTACTGGACGGCCTTGTCGGTACCGTAACGTGGGAGGAGTTGGAAAGTTCGAACAGGGCGGACCTGTTTCTCCTGGACGTGCGCACACCGGCGGAATTCGCCACCGGCGGCATGCCGGGCGCAACGCACATCCCGCTCGCCGAACTGCGCGACCGTATCAACGAGGTGCCCCGCGACCGGAAGATTATCGTGTACTGCAAGGTCGGGCACATAGCCTACAACGCGGCGCGAGTCCTGACAGCGCATGGCTTCAGCAACGTCTTTAACCTCTCCGGCGGCTATGAAACATGGCACATCGCCACCGGACCCCGGGAGTCGCTTGCCAAAGCGACGAACCTTTACGCATCCGGAACAGGAAAGCTCACTGGGCCGTCAGTTCCACAAGATAAAACCGGCAAAGTCGTTCAAGTGAATGCCTGCGGCCTTCAGTGCCCGGGGCCGGTCATGCGCCTAAAGAAGGAGATGGATGAGCTCCAGCCGGGCGAGGCGGTCGCCATTACCGCCAGCGATCCCGGCTTTCTGAGCGACGCCCCGTCCTGGGCGCGGGCAACCGGCAACATCGTCCGCGATATCAGTATCGAGAAGGGCATCGTCAAGGCGATCATCGAAAAGACCGGTTCGGCGGCCGATCAAAGCCCTGTTCCCGCCGGTAACGACAAGACCATCATCGTCTTCTCAGGCGACCTGGACAAGGTCATCGCCGGCTTTGTCATAGCCAACGGCGCCCTTGCCATGGGCCGCACGGTGACCATGTTCTTCACCTTCTGGGGGTTGAACGCCCTGCGCAAGCCGGAAAAGGTCGGTGGCCCGGGAAAGAACCTCATAGAGAAGGCCTTCGGCTGGATGTTGCCGCGCGGCAGCAGGAAGCTTTCCCTGTCCAGGATGAGCATGGGCGGCATGGGCGGGACCATGATCCGGGGAATCATGAAGCGCAAGAACGTGGCCTCCCTGGAGGAAATGATGGCATCGGCAATCAGGGGCGGCGCAAATATCGTGGCATGCCAGATGTCCATGGACCTGATGGGGATCCGCAGGGAGGAACTCATCGACGGCATCCAGGTCGGCGGTGTCGCGTCTTACCTTGAGGCCTCGGAGAAAGCCGACAATAACCTGTTTATCTGACAGTCGGAAACTTTTCACCGGTAGGTATGGTGGTATAGTTGTTTTGCGACGGAACCCCCGTCGGCTTCCGGAAACTCATGATAGGGAGGTGGCTGTATGAAAGAGAGAAATGAAGGAGGGTGGAGCCCCTATCTGGCCGGCGCCCTGAGCGGACTGGTGTCTATCGGCTCGGTCTGGATTGCCGGAAAGTATTTTGGGGCCTCCACAACGTTCGTGCGCTCCGCGGGCATGGTGGAAAAGGCGGTGGACCCGGAGCGGGTGGCGCAGATGCCCTACTTTCTGAAGGAACTTCCCATCATCGACTGGCAGTGGATGTTCGTGGTGGGAATCTTCATCGGCGCCCTCATCGCGTCCACCACGTCCGGCAGCTTCCGCTGGCAGGCGGTACCCGATATGTGGGAGGAGCGTTTCGGACCGGTGCGGTGGAAACGCTGGCTTACCGCTTTCGTGGGAGGAACCATCGGCATGTTCGGGGCGCGGCTGGCAGACGGCTGCCCGAGCGGCCACGGACTCAGCGGTTCCATGCAGCTGGCCGCCAGCGGCTTTGTCGCCCTGGTCTGTTTCTTCGTCGGCGGTATGATTGTGGCCCGCCTGCTTTACGGGGGAGGTGAGCGCCCATGACGACTCTCATCTACGGACTGGTTACCGGCATCCTGTTCGGATTCCTGCTGCAGAAGGGACGGGTGCTCCGCTACGACAAACAGCTGGGCGCCCTGCGCCTGATGGATATGACAATTGTCAAGTTCATGCTCTCCGCCGTGCTCGTGGGCATGGTCGGCATCTATCTGCTCAATGATCTGGGGTTGGCGAAACTTTCCATCAAGCCCATGATATTCGGCGGGGTAGTGGTTGGCGGCCTGATTTTCGGCATCGGCTGGGGACTTCTCGGCTATTGTCCAGGCACTTCGCTGGGCGCACTGGGCGAGGGGCGCTGGGACTCGGTCTGGGGCATCGTCGGCATGCTCTGCGGTGCAGCGCTTTACGCCGAGGCATTCCCGACCATGAAGGCTACGGTACTGACCTGGGGAGACTTCGGCAAGATAACGCTACCCCGGATTCTTGGAGTCAGTCACTGGTTCATCATTCCGCTGTTCATCATCGGAGGATTGCTTCTGTTCCGCTGGTTCGAAAAAAAGGGGCTGTGAGAGTTCTCCCCTAAAAAAGATTTCCCGAGTGGTTGTACAGCAAAAACGCCCGTCCGGAAGAAAATTTCCAGGCGGGCGTTCTTTTTTCTTGACAGGCGTGAGCACAGTTTTTATCTTATATGTGTATAATGCACTTAGAAATAGAAAGCATCTTATCGATCTTGCTGAAGTTTGCGGGAGAAGGAGGTTCTCATGCCGAGAGGATCGGGAATGGGCGGTGGTTCGGGAAGAGGGTTGGGTGGCGCGGGAGGCGGAAGAGGGGGACGTATGGGAGGTCCTGTCGCAGCCGGACCGGCCGGCGAGTGTGTCTGTCCGGCCTGTGGTCACCGCGAGCCCCATGAAAGGGGAGTGCCGTGCGCGTCTCTGAAGTGCGTGGAGTGCGGGGCGGCGATGACGCGGGCGTGAGAGAATCGTGAAGCGTAAAAAGTGAAAAGTGAAAAGTGAAAAGAAAAAGGGTGAAACCGTTGCCGGCCGCGGGCGGCCGGGTAATGCAAAGACAACGAAAGGAGGTTGCATCATGCCACGAGGAGACGGAACGGGACCGAGGGGAATGGGACGAATGAGCGGACGTGCAGCGGGATTCTGCGCCGGTTTCGGTCTGCCCGGTTACGCGAACCAGGGGTATGGTCGGGGCTTCGGTATGGGTGTTGGCGGCGGCCGCGGCCGGCGTCATTGTTTTTATGCCACGGGTCTGCCCGGTTGGGCGCGTTTCGGCGGGTACGGGTACGCCGGATTTCCGGCGCCGGCCATGCGCCCCGACCCGGAGATGGAAAAGCAGGCGCTGAAGGCGCAGGCTGATACGCTTGAAGCGGAGCTTGAGATGATCAGGCAGCGGCTCGGCGCCATGGAAGACCGTGAAAAGTAAAAAGTAAAAAGTAAAAAGTGAAAAGTGAAAAGTGAAATGAATAAAGTGGGGGCTGAAGAGCGTATTTATTCATTTGTACTTTCAGCCTTCTGTCTTTCAACCTACATTTACAAAAAGGAGACCCATCGTGAAAGTTGCCTTCACCACATCGGGAACAACACTGGATGCGCCCATGGATCCGCGCTTCGGCCGGGCGCAGGGATTCATCGTCTACGATACGGAAAACGACACGTTCGAAGCGGTCGATAACCGGCAGGTCCTCAATTCCGCGCATGGCGCCGGGATACAGGCGACGGAAGCGATTGTCCGCCAGGGCGCGAAGTGCGTCGTGACCGGACATTGCGGACCCAATGCCCACCGTGCGCTCAACGCGGCCGGTATCAGGATTTACACGACGGAAGCGCCAACGGTAGCGGAGGCCCTTGAGGCGTACCGCGCCGGGGCTTTGGCCACCCTGAACGCAGCGGATGTGGACGGGCACTGGTCATGATTATTTCCGTAGCATCCGGCAAGGGGGGGACCGGCAAGACCACGGTTTCCGTCAATCTGGCGCGGACCATAGGCTCCGGCGTGCAACTGCTGGACTGCGACGTTGAGGAGCCCAATGCACATCTGTTTCTCCGTGGGCGTGAAACAGGGAGCGAAATCGTTACCATCCCGATTCCCGAGGTTGACGAATCGCTGTGCGACGGCTGCGGTGAGTGCGGACGACTGTGCCGCTATCACGCCATCGTATCCTTCGGTTCGGTTCCCCTGGTGTTTCCCGAACTCTGCCATGGATGCGGCGGCTGCACCCTGGTGTGTCCCCGTGGAGCGATTCGCGAGACAGGAAAACGCATCGGCGTGGTCGAGACCTGCGATGCGAACAGCATCAGCCTTATCCAGGGAAGGCTGGACATCGGAGTAGCCATGGCGCCTCCCCTGATCCGGGCGGTGAAGGCGCGACTGAACAGGGAGATGACGGCGATTCTCGATGCGCCACCGGGAACATCATGCCCGGTCATCGCCACAGTGCGGGGTTCGGATTTCGTGGTTCTCGTTACGGAGCCGACGCCGTTCGGCCTCCATGACCTGCGGCTGGCCGTGGACATGATCCGGGAGCTCTCCATCCCCTTCGGCGTGGTGGTGAATCGTATGGGCGTCGGTGATGATCGGGTACATCGCTTTTGTCGCGAGGAGGAGATTCCGATACTCCTGGAAATACCCGATGACCGGCGCATTGCCGAGGCCTATTCGCGAGGGGAACTGGTTGTGGATAGAGTGCCCGAGTATGCGTCACATTTTGCCACTCTGCTGTGGAACATCAGGGAATTCAGAAATGCCGGGGGGGCGTGAGACATGCCGGAGTCAAAAATACAGGAACTTGTAATCATCAGCGGCAAGGGAGGTACGGGCAAGACGAGCATTGCGGCCTCCTTTGCCGTACTTGCCGGGTTTCCGGTGATTGCCGATTGTGATGTGGATGCGGCGGATATGCATCTCATTCTCGCGCCCAGCGTCCGGGAACGGCATGAATTCCGCTGCGGCAACGAAGCGGTGATTCGCCCGGACGATTGCACGGGATGCGGGAGGTGTCGTGATCTCTGCCGGTTTGATGCTATTGCCGAGGTCAAAGGAGGAGGGTCGTACGTCGTCGATCCCGTTGCCTGTGAAGGGTGCGGAGTGTGCGTCCGTTTCTGCCCGGAGCGGGCCATCGATTTCCCTGAGTCTCTCTGCGGCGAATGGATGGTGTCCGAGACACGCAGCGGCCCCATGGTACATGCGCGGCTTGGAATCGCCGCGGAGAATTCCGGCAAGCTGGTGTCCACCGTTCGTCGCGAGGCCCGTCGTTTGGCCGAGGAAAACGGTCATCGACTGGTCCTCGTGGACGGGCCGCCAGGCATCGGCTGCCCCGTGATCGCCTCCATGACCGGAGCGTCACAGGCGCTGGTGGTGACCGAACCCACGGTTTCAGGGGAGCACGACCTGGAACGGGTGCTGAAGCTGGCGCGCCACTTCGATATTCCGGCCGCGGTGTGCGTGAACAAGTGGGACCTGAATCCGGAGATGACCGAGCGGATAGAGGCTCTGGCGGTCCGGTCCGGGGCGCGTATCGCCGGTCGTATCCGTTACGACCGGGCTGTAACGCTGGCCCAGATACAGGAAAAAGCGGTGGTGGAGATCGACGCCCCTTCGGCCGGGGATATCCGGCTGGTTTGGGAGTCGCTCGGTTTATAGAATAAGGAGGAGTCGGCGTCGTGGCGGTCGAACAATCGACAAGAAATGGAATACGGAAAAAACCCAGCCTCACGGAACTTTCAGCGACGCGGAACTGTGAATGTGATTTCGAAGAAACGCCCGTACCGGAGAGCCATTCAGAATGCCTTCTCTGTGGAAAGAATAATCCCCTTTCGCTGGGTTTGCGTTTCAGGTCGGACGGGAAAGGTGCCGTGTGGACGGAGGTTCAGCTCAGCAGGAGACTGCAAGGGTACAGCGGAATCCTGCACGGCGGGGTTATCAGTTCCCTGCTCGATGCGGCAATGACACATTCCCTGTTCCATGCCGGGATCGAGGCGGTTACCGGTGACCTCCGCGTCCGTTTTGTTCATCCGGTTCCGTGCGGGGGAATAGTCGCGGTACGATCCTGGATTCTCACCTCATACCCGCCACTCTATAGCGTACGGGCGGAACTCCTTGTCCAGGGGCAGGTCGTGGCATGGGGGGAAGGAAAATTCGCGCGCAGACCGGAGAATTCATGAGCATCAACTCTCTGAAAATTACCGTTCTGGTGGATAATAACGCGGGGTACGGTCTGTCGTCCGAGCACGGTTTGTCGCTCTGGATTGAAGCAGATGAGAGACGCATCCTGCTTGATACGGGACAGGGGGAAGCTCTGCCGACCAATGCGGAGAAGCTGGGCATGGATTTGTCAAGCACCGATTGCCTGGTTTTGAGCCATGGTCATTACGACCATACCGGCGGAATATCCAGGCTCCTGAGAACCGCACCCGAAGCGGAGGTATGCTGCCATCCGTGCTCGGTGATTCCCAGGTACGGCTCGGACGCCGGCCGGCCCAAACCCATCGGTATGCGGTGTGAGGCCATGTGGGCCGTTGATTCCCTGCCTTCTTCGAGAATGCACTGGATACAGGAAAGGAGAGAGCTTTTCCGCGATGTCGGGTTGACCGGCTATATTCCCCGGAATTCCGAGTACGAGGATACGGGCGGCGCTTTTTTTCTGGACCCGGAACTGAGCCGACCCGACCCCATTGATGACGACATGGCGCTCTGGATACGCACGCGGGAAGGGGTGGTCGTGTGTGTGGGGTGCTGCCATTCAGGTCTCATCAACACTCTTAACCAGGCGCTTTTTCAGAGCGGCGCCTCAAGACTGAGGGCGGTCATCGGTGGTTTTCATCTCCTGAATGCCGACGACAGCCGCATCGAAAAAACCGTCAAGGCGCTTCAGACCTTTTCCCCGGAAATTGTCGTTCCCTGCCATTGTACCGGCAGTCGGGCGGTAGGTGCCCTGGAAAATGCCTTTGGAGATGGGGTGATTACCGGTTTTTCCGGAAGAACATTTGAATTCTGATACGCAGTGAGTGGGGCGTATCCATCCCCGAACTGAAGCGGGGTTCGACACAACAACAGCAAAAGGAGCGGAAAAAATGGCACAGGCGCAAGATTGCTCGAGCGGTTCCTGCTCGGGCGGGCAGACGGGGCAGAATGAAAAATCCGGGGTCGATGAGGCGCTGGAACGCATCAGGCACAAGATAGTGGTACTGTCCGGCAAGGGAGGGGTAGGGAAGAGCACCGTTGCGGTCAACCTGGCGGTGTCGCTCAGCAGCATGGGCGGATACCGGGTCGGCCTTCTGGATATCGATATCCATGGACCGAGCGTTCCCAAGATGCTCGGCCTGGAAGGGACCGTGATGAGGCCGTCGGATCGTGGGAAGCTGATCCCCGCCGAGTTCGGGGGGCTGAAGGTGATGTCCATCGGCTTTCTCCTGCCGGGCGAGGCGGAAGCGGTGATCTGGAGGGGGCCGGCCAAGGCGGGCGCCATCAAGCAATTCATCGGAGAGGTGGAGTGGGGTGACTTGGATTACCTGATCGTGGACTGCCCGCCGGGAACCGGGGACGAGCCCCTTACCGTGATCCAGACCCTCGAAAAAATCGACGGCGCGGTAGTGGTCACCACTCCCCAGGACGTGGCTCTTACGGATGTTAAGAAATCCATCAGCTTTTGCGGTCAGCTCAACCTTCCGGTCCTCGGTGTGATCGAGAACATGAGCGGGATGGTCTGCCCCCACTGCGGAGAAACCGTTGATGTGTTCAAGCGCGGCGGTGGTGAAGACATGGCGCTGGAAATGAGTGTTCCGTTTCTCGGACGGGTACCCCTGGACCCGGGAATCGTGACCGCGGGAGATGACGGATCGCCCTATTCGTACCATCAGTCGGATACGGAGGCGGGCAGATCCTTCAGCGATATCGTTACGGTAATAATGGAAAAAACAGCCACAGGCAACGAAAGAAGGGAGGTACAACGATGATGCGCTTCGCGATACCCGTATGTGAAGGGGTTCTCTCCATGCACTTCGGCCATTGTGAGAAATTCGCTCTGGTGGACGTGGACCCGGAATTGAAGGCCATTGTGGGTACGACCGAACTTGACCCTCCTCCCCATCAGCCCGGCCTGCTTCCGGGCTGGCTCGCCGAACGGGGCGTCAACCTGGTGATTGCCGGGGGGATGGGAGGCCGCGCCCAGCAGCTTTTCGCGGAAGCCGGAGTGAAGGTCATCGTCGGCGCTCCATCCTCCGATCCGGAATCGGTGGTCATGGACTACCTGTCCGGGAACCTGGTGACCGGCGCCAACGTCTGCGACCACTGACGGGATGGCGTCTTTCAATCTGCGATGAAGGTGATACGATTCTCGTACGGGCGCTGCTTGCCGCGCCCGAGTCTTTAATTGAGACAAGCAGCGCCCGTACAGTGTCGTTCGTGGTCAGCTGATTTCGGTATGACGGGACGAATCGGATCGGATGGGAGGTCAACATGCCCGCAGGTTTCGGCAGGGGCGGCGGCCCGTGGTGGAGACGTTTCCTGGGAAGGGGAGGAATGACCGTGGCCGGAAAAGGACGACCTGATTTCTGCATCTGCCCCGCATGCGGCTTCGTAGTATCAAAGCAGCCCGGCAGCCCCTGTTTTCTTACCCCCTGTCCAAGGTGCGGTGCGCGCATGGCTCGCAGATTCAGCAACGGGGAATGACGGAAACGCCTCCATGAACAGCGAAGCGGAGAAAAGAGAACTGCTGAAGCGGGGGCAGAGGATTGCCCTCGTCTCCTCACTCGTCACCCTTGCCGTGGCCCTGGTAAAGGGAGTAACCGGGGCGCTCTTCGATTCACACCTTCTCATTGCCGACGCCTTTCACAGCGCCGGGGACGTTGTGACCGTCGCAGCCTCCGGATTCGGCCTCTGGCTTGCCGGGCGCAAGAAAAGCGAGACGTTTCCCTACGGACTCTATCGGGCGGAAACGGTGGCAAGCCTTTTCATAGCCCTGCTGATCCTGTGGGCCGGCGTGGAGATGGCCCGGGACGGCTACGCCAAGCTCCTGCATCCGGAAGCAACGACCGAACACCCTCTCTTTCCCGTGGGCGCGGCGCTGTTGTCAATTCTCGCCAACTTCTTCATGGCGAGGAAGCAGAAAGAGGCCGGCGCGGCGATCAATTCCCAGTCTCTCCTCGCCAAGGCCCGCGATACCCAACTGGATACCTGGGTGTCCGGAGTCGTGCTCATCGGTATCCTTCTCGCGTTCCAGGGCATCCCCCACGTGGAAGGGGGGCTTATCCTCGTTGTCTCCCTGCTTATCCTGAAGTTGGGGGGAGAGACGCTGTGGGTTTCCGTCATGTCACTGCTGGATGCCAACCTGGATCCGGATCTGCAGGCCGAGATCGGATCCATGATTTCCGGCATCCCGGGAGTACGCGGCGTGCCCGGTGTCCGCATCCGGCGTTCCGGACCGTTCCGCATGGTTGACTGCACCATCGAGACCAGCCCGAACCTTTCCCTGTACAAGGCCCACGAATTGGCGGATCAAGTGGAGGAGGCCATCATCGCCGGGCACCGCGACATCGACACTGTCTTCGTCCATGTGGAGCCCTATCGGCGGGAATCCCTTTCGATTCTGATACCCGTCACAACGGTGAACGGCCTTGAGTCGGTGGTCCACGACCACTTCGGCCGTGCGCCCTATTTTGCGTTCATCAGGCTCGACAAGGACGAGGTGGTGCTGGAAGACTTCTACTACAACGAATTCCTTGACGAAAAGCTTCATATCGGTGTCAAGATCATCAAGGCGATCTCCGGTTCCGGGGTTGACATCCTGTGCACGAAACAGATCGGGGAACTCTCCTTTTCCCTGCTCAAGGAGCGTTTTGTGGACATCTATCTGGTGACGGAGAGTCCGGCTGTCAGAGAGATAGTCGCGGCCCTGCGGGAGAACCGGTTGCCGAAACTACATGCGCCCACGCACGGCCTGGAGGATTCGGAGACGGGACGGATGCCGGAATCGGCGTATGTGGAGAAGACAGTGTAACGGTTTTTTTTAACGAAGCCGATTGGCTACAATCTTTCGAAAAAGCACCAATAAGTCCCCTCTCCCTTGAGGGAGAGGGCAAGGGTGAGGGGTAACTGGTTGATTTCATGCACAGCTACCCCCTCATCCGGCCTTCGGCCACCTTCTCCCTCAAGGGAGAAGGGGTTAGCGGGAGATTAGTGCTGATCAGGATAACAAAAAAAGGAGAATACCTGCTTGTATAGCGAACTGGTAATGGATCATTTCATGAACCCGCGGAATATCGGTGTGATTGAGGATGCCGACGCAATCATCCAGGTGGGAGACCCGAAGTGCGGCGACAGCCTCCTGCTCTTTCTCAAAATCGAAGACGACGTTATCATCGATGTGAAATACAGGATCAAGGGCTGCCCCGCTTCCATCGCCACCTCCTCCATGACCACGGAAATGGTAAAGGGATTAACAGTGGAACATGCCCTGGCGCTGACCGATGAGCAGGTTGCGGAAGCTCTGGGCGGTCTGCCGGAAGAGAAAATTCACTGTTCGTCACTGGCCGTCGGTGCGGTGCATGCGGGAATACTGCGCTACCTGTCGTCAAGCGGCGAAAACGAGCAAGGGATGCTTCCGTGAGGGCGCCTATGTGCAAAAAAAGCGCAAATTATGATTATTCTGATATTACGGAGTATGAACTGAGCGGGGATGGGTACCACCACCACCGGGGGAAATCTTCCGAACGATTGCTCGACAAGAAAGCCGTCATTGAGGTTCTGGGGATTCAATCCGGGCAGGTAATCCTCGATGCGGGTTGCGGCAACGGTTACATGTCAAGGGAGTTTTCCCGGGCTGTCGGTGCCTCGGGAAAGGTCTATGCCCTGGATCCGGACGAAATCGCCATCGAGACGCTGCGGAGGGAGACGGAAGGAACGCCGATTGAAACCTTGGTCGGAGATATTACGAAGGTAACGTCTCTGGCAGGGTCCTCCTGTGACCTGGTGTATCTCTGCACCGTATTCCACGGTTTTTCCATCCGGCAGCTAACCGGTTTCAAGGATGAGGTGCGGCGCGTGCTCAAGCCGGGCGGAAGACTGGCGGTTGTTGAGATAGTGAAGACCGATACTCCCTTCGGCCCGCCCCTTAGGATGCGATATTCGCCAGAGGAATTGAAGAGTACCTTGGGGTTTCATCCGCTCGCCACGGTTTCCGTTGGTGAATACTTGTATATGCAGCTCTTCGAAAACAGGTGAACGGAGGAACAGCGTGACCTATGCGGAACTGCGGCAATCCCTGATGGTTTTCGGGATCGGAGAGCGTGCGACGCTTCGCGAAATCAGAGAACGCCATCGGGAACTGGTGCGAAAGTATCATCCCGATGCCGGCAATCAAGGCGAACCCGAGCAGATTCGAAGAGTAAACGCGGCCTATCGAGTGCTGCGTGAATACGTTGAATCCTACCGGTTTTCGTTCTCCGAGGAAGAGTTTTACGAGCAGAACGCCGAGGAGCGGATCAGGGTGCAGTTCATGACCGATCCGCTCTGGGGCAAATCATAATACGGAAAAAGGAGAAACACCCACATGAAAGTATGCTTTCCGGTTGTCAAAGATATGGGGTTGCAGAGCCCCATGTATGGCCATTTTACCTCTGCGCCGTATTTTCTCGAAGTTGACACCGACACTGGCGAATCATCGGCCATAGCAAATCACGACACATCAGCCCCCGAGGCGGGGTGCAATCCCTTCAAGGCTCTTGCCGGTCGGCGACTGGACGGTGTGATAGTGGATGGAGTGGGCGACGGCGGACTGGAGATGCTGAACATGCTGGGATACCGGGTTTTCGAGGCGCAGACGGCGAGCATACAGGAAAACATCGATCTCTTCCTCAGACAGGAATTGCCGGAGGCGCGTAAAATGAACAGCGCTGAAGCCGGGAGATGCGGTGACGCAAGTGAGGAAAGCGGCTGTGACCATTCCCATGACGATGAGGGTCATGATCACTAGCGCGTAATCCGGGAATAGGGAAGAGGGCACAGCTCATGAAAGTTTACGGTCCGGTCCCGTCAAGAAGGCTGGGTCGCAGTCTCGGCATAAACAACATACCAACAAAAGTATGCTCATATTCCTGTGTCTACTGCCAGGCCGGGAAAACCACCCGTCTCCGGAGTGAGCGTAGCTCGTTTTTCAGACCGGAAGAACTACTAGAGGAAGTCGCTGAAACGGTGGAACGGCTGCGGGGTAGGGGAGAGAGCGTCGATTATCTCTCCTTCGTCCCCAACGGCGAGCCGACCCTTGACGTGAATCTAGGACGAACCATCGAACTTCTGAAACCTCTGGGGATTAGGATTGCGGTGATTACCAACTCATCGCTCCTGTGGCGTTCCGATGTGCGGGAAGATCTCTCAAAGGCGGATTGGGTGTCCGTGAAGGTGGACACGGTCCGTGAGGACCTGTGGCGCACGCTGAACCGGCCTTGCCCGTCGCTGCGCCTTGCGGACCTCCTTGAGGGTGTGCGCAGCTTCGCGGAGATGTTTCCGGGCACACTGGAAACGGAAACAATGCTCGTTCGAGGAGTCAATGATTCCGGAGACGATCTGAAACGGACGGGTGCATTCATTGCTCCCCTGAACCCGGCGCGGGCCTGCCTTTCCGCGCCTGTGCGTCCTCCTTCGGAGCATTGGGTTGAACCGCCGACCGAAGATACGCTGAACACGGCATTCCAGATGTACCGGGAATGCGGCCTCCCCGCGGAAATGCTTGTGGATTTCGAAGGGACCTCTTTTTCGTCGGCCGGAGACGTCGGGGAAGACCTGTTGGCCATTACCTCGGTGCATCCCATGAGAGAAGACGCGGTCCGCGAATATCTCGCACACCGGAATGCCGATTGGCGCACAGTGCGTGAACTGATCGAAACCGGACGTCTCGTCGCAACGGACTACAGAGAAAGCAGGTTCTATGTAAGGAAGATACCTGGAAGGAAATAGTGAGCAGGTAGAGCAGAGGTGCGGGCAGGACCTTTTGCGGCAACGTTTCGATGGTAGTGGAAAAAACCGGCAAGGGCGAAGAAAGATGAGATGGCCGGGGATGATTCGATGTGCCATACCTTCGGCGCGTTCGCGGAAAACGGGGCGAGGGTCACCTCGGCGTACGTCGGAGGACCGATATTCTCGCCAAGAGGAAGGCAAATGGGTGAATCCTTTCACATAGCACTGACCGCAAGCGTGCTGGCCGCGGTGGTTACATCGGCCGGCATCTTCACGGTTCGCCGCTTCAACGCGTGGGGCCGCAGGAATACCATCTACTTCATCAGTTTCGCGGCCGGAGTGCTCGTTTCAGCCTCCTTCATGCACATCATTCCCAAGTCTTTCGCCATGAACACCCACGCCCCCACCTGCCTGCTGGCGGGCTTTTTCGGTATGCACCTGTTCAACCGCTTCATTACCGCTTTCATCTGTGAAAGAAATCCCGACGCTCAGTACGGCATCGGCCTGGTTCCGCTACTGGGGATAGGTTTCCATTCTTTCATTGATGGCTTCGTGTATTCAATCGCCTTTACCGTCAGCATTTTCACCGGTGTTCTGGCCACGGTGGGGATGGTGCTCCATGAATTCCCCGAGGGGATCATTACCTATCTTCTTCTGCTGAAGGGAGGATTCAGCGAGCGGCGCTCTCTCTGGCTCTCCTTCTTTGCCGCCGCCTTGACCACGCCGCTGGGGATGCTCGTGTCATATCCATTTGTCAGGAGCGTCGATCGGTCGTTTCTCGGGGCGCTCCTGGCCCTGTCCGCCGGTGCGCTGATCTACGTGGGAGCAACGCACCTGCTGCCGCAGGCGGAAAAAGAGCGGAAAAAATACAGCCTGCTCGCCTTTGTCGCCGGCATCGCGGTTGCCGTGGTGATTGTTTTGTCCAAGGCATAGCCACGCTGCCGGCCGGGTTGTAGAATCCGGGAGTCGCCCGGTACCATGGCTGTGAAGAAATACCCGGCTGCCGCCGGAGCAGGATTTCGGCCCGGAAGCGGTGACCCCGCGGCTCGAGGAAGAGAACCGGCATGTCCGTCTAGAGGTGATCTCGTTTAACCGAGACAGGCCGAGGAGGCCACAGGAGAGTACCTATGCTGAATACACGGATGGTTCAGGACGCAGTCAAGGGTGTCATGGACCCGGAATTGAAGAAAAGCCTTCTGGAACTCGGCATGATCCGCGACATTCAAGTGGAAAGCGGCATGGTCAGGCTTACTCTGGCGCTAACAACGTCCAAGTGCCCGAAAAAGGATGTCATGGTGGCGGAGATACAGCGAGTGCTCGGGACTGTGCCTGATGTCAAGGGAGTAGAGGTAACGTTGGCGACTATGAGCACTGACGAGCTGCTGCGGTTGTTCCCGAAACATCCCCTTGCCGGTATGGACAGGGTGCGGCACGTGTTGGCGGTTGCCAGCGGAAAAGGGGGGGTGGGAAAGACCACCATAGCCGTCAATGTAGCCCTTGCCCTGGCGGTAAAGGGCTACAGGGTCGGCCTGCTGGATGCGGACGTCTACGGTCCGAGCATTCCGGTCATGCTGGGGTTGGACGAGTCGCCGGAATGGGAAGGCGAGATAATGATTCCGGTCGAAAAGTTCGGGCTCAGGGTCATGTCCCTCGGCATGCTGGCCGAGCAGGGGCAGGCCATAGTCTGGCGGGGCCCCCTCGTTTCCAAGGCCATAAACCAGCTGCTGGGGCAGGTCATGTGGGGTGAACTGGATTACCTGGTTATCGATCTTCCGCCGGGAACAGGAGACCCTTCCATTACGGTAGCGCAATCCATCCCCAATGCCGCGGTCCTGATGGTCACGACACCCCAGGAAGTTGCTCTGGCTGATGTACGGCGCTCCATAGAGCTGTTTCGGAAATTCAACATCTGCATTGTCGGGCTGGTCGAGAACATGTCTTATTTTTTCTGTGGCCACAACGAGAAACCGATCGAGATATTCGGCCGGGGAGGCGGCGAG
>CALABV010000230.1 GCA_937886325.1 uncultured Geobacter sp. | reverse complement strand
GTCCCTGAGCGGAGTCGCGGTCCCTGAGCGGAGTCGCGGTCCCTGAGCGGAGTCGAAGGGTCAGCCCTTGTCCGACGTGATCCGTATCCCTCCCGGCTGGTATCCCTCTGACAGGTACTCCTCCGGAATCGTGGTGCGGTTGCCGTCCCGGATCTGGGCGTAGTGGGGCGACATGATCTCCACGCCCCCCTGGTTGAAGGCGTCCTGGATGTTCCGGTGCAGGTCCGAATAGGTCTGTGCCATGGCATGGGGGGCGTCGGTGTACGCGTTCAGCTCGTAGGTCACGTAGAAGTCGTTGAGGGCCGTCTGCAGGACGAAGGGGCGGGGTTCCCCGAGAATGCGTTCGGTCGCCAGGGCCGCGCTGATGAGGAGTTCGTGCACCGTTCGCCATGGCGCGTCGTAGCCGATGGTGACGCTGGTGTGGAGGATCAGGTTCTTTTCCCGCGACAGGGCACTGTAGTTGAGGATGTGGCTTCCCAGCACCAGTGAGTTGGGGATGGTTATGTCCACGTTCTTGATGGTGCGGATATGGGTCGCCAGGAGGCTCTTTTCCAGAACGTCGCCGGTGGTGTCGTTGATCCTGACCCGATCGCCGATGCTGAAGGCGCGGGTGTAGGTCAGGATGATGCCGGCGATGACATTGGCGACCGCCGATGTGGATCCCAGGGAAAAGAGCACGCCGAGAAAGATGGACACCCCTTTGAAGGCAGGAGAATCGGAACCGGGGAGATAGGGGAAGACGATTACCGCCGTAAAGGCTATGAGCAGGAAACGGACAATCTTGAAGGTGGGTTCCGCCCACTCCGGGTAGAAGCCCGAGATGGCGATGCTCCCCTTTTCCATCTCCGCGAACAGGAGGCTTACTCCTTTGATGACGTAGCGCATCACCAGGATGATGACGGCCACGAAGACGAGCTTCGGCAGGTAGGTGGCCACGGCCGATCCCATGGCATGCAGCGGGGCAAGGGCATAGTCCAGGAGCGTTGATGCATAACCGCTCGTCCAGGGGAAGAAGCTGAAGACGAGGGGGATGTAGAAGTAGAGCAGCAGGAGCACGAGCACTACCCGCGTCGCCCTGGCGAGGAAGACCAGGCCCGACGCGATGCGGTCGGCGGTAAGGATCTCGAAGGACTGTATTTTCACGGAGCGTATCCTGTCCGTGCGCCACGAATCGATCCTTCCATAGATGCGCGGGAAAAGACCGCGGAAGAAAAGCAGTGCCGCAATCAGGACAGCGGTTGCCAGGAGCGCGTAGAGACCCCCCTCGAGGAGCCTGCGAAGGCTCCTCTCCTCCCGGTGTTTCTCAAGCGTGGCGTTGATTCTGGCGGCATATTCCCGTGCCAGAACGGCCCGGGTCTTTCCCTCGGCGACGGCGTCCTGGTCGGTTACCACCATGAGTACGAGTTCTCCGGCTGCAAGATCGCTGGATGTCTCACCGTCGAAGACCGTTACCGGGTTTCGCGGGGTGAGGGGATTATCCGCGAGCCGTGTGAGTCGGGTCGTGATTGCCCGCGCGCGCTCCTGGGGAGAGAGTGACAGGACCCTCTTGCGGATGCGGAAGAGCTCGGTGCCGTCGAGAGCGACCGGCGCCGCTTCCGTCACGACGGTCGGGGGGGGTGTCGGAGGAGCTTTCGGCTGTTTCCCGGCTGTGGCCGCATGGCCGGTGACGGGGATCAGGATCGTCAGCAGAACAAGAAGGAAACGTTTCATTCCGCACCTCGCGATAGCAGTGATTACAGGGCGTCAGTTGAAGTTTATCTTGTAGTATACATCGATTCCGCTTTCCGTCCCGGTCCATGTCTCCACCTCCCACCGTTCGGAGAAGGTGTAGCGGGCACGCAGGAACTGCGTGGGGGAGAACAGGGAGCGACCGTAGCTGAGGAAGAGTCTCGGCGTCAGGTATTTGCCCACCGTAACCAGCGACCGGGTGACGTCGGTTTTGTCCTGCTCCATGCCGAAGGTGTCGATGCCGAAACGATCGGTGATCTGCTCCCGGAGCACTGCCGACTGCCCCGCGGAAAGGAGCAGGCCCGCCGCGCTCATGACCGCGTTTGCCTGTCCCTGGTCCCCGCTGAGGGCGCGGCCGAGGACGATGTAGGCCATGATGTCGCTGTCGGTCATGCCCGGCTCCGAGTACAGCCGGACTACCGGGCTCTGGAGCGTGCCGCCGAGGATGACGCCCGCCTTTACCTCTCCGACGGTGCGCAGGGCCAGGATGTCCAGGTTCGGCCGGGAGACCGGCCCGCCCAGGAATACCAGCCGTCCCTTGGTGATTTCCAGGTTGACCCCGTAGGCCTTGTAGCTCCCCTTTGCCACCCGCACTTCGCCCTTACCCCTGATATCGTCGGGGCCGCGCATGGTCAGGTCGACATTTCCGCCGAGCCGTGCGTCGATTCCGGCGGCCCGGACGAACACCTTGTCGCCGAATTTCACCCGGATCTGCGCATCCACGGCCAGGGGGAATGAGCGGGAGGCCTTTGCCGGAGCGTCCACGACCACCACGTCACGGCTGGGGCGGACCGGCGCCGGGGTGCGGCTGTCCGTGACCAGCAGTTCGGGGATGGCCATCTCGCCCCGTACGGTGATCGCGGCGGTGGTTCCCGTGAAATCGAGGGCCGGACTGCCCTGGACCTGCAGTTCCGGAAGGTAGAGAAACTGGAATTTTTCTCCCGAGATCTTTCCCTGATAGCTGTCCACCTTCCAGTCTTTCAGCCGAACCAGCGCGCTTCCCGACAGGGAGCCGGGTCCGGATCGGGCCGAAAAGGAATCGACGCGGATGCTGTTGTCCTCCAGGAGGGCGGAGACCCGGATGTCCTTGAAACGCACCCCTGCCCGGGGGAGGGACACGGCGGCTTCGCTGAGGAGCAGTCTGCCCCCGTAGCGCGGGTTGCGCCAGGTGTCGCCGACCCGCGCTTCCAGTTCCAGTTTGCCGCGGCTTTCCTGCAGCATGCCCGGGAAAAGCGCGGCAAGGATGCCGTTCTCCCGCACGTTCCCGCTGACGGTTATGGATACCGGGCCGTCAGGTGAGATCGTCGCGGGGATGCGCGCCGGGATTGGCAGGCGGAATTCGCCGCGTACCCGGCCCGTATCGGCAAGATCCAGGTCAAGGGACCCGCCCAGTGTCTCATCCCGCCAATCCCAGGACAGCGATGCCGCCTTCATGTCGGCGCGCAGGGTTCCCCCTTTTCTCTGAAGGGAGACGGATCCTTTTCCGACGGTCGCGGAGCCGCGCAGGACCAGTTTCCGGGAAGGGAGCCATTCCCCCGACGCCTGGGCGGCCACCCCGCCTTCCAGGGAGAGTCCGGCGGGCAGCCAGGGCCGGATTGCCCGGAAATCGCCCCCTTCGAGTCCGATGGTAAAAGCCCCCCGTTCCGGGAGTGCAATCCCGGTGGGAGAAGGGGCGGTGCAGCTTGCCCGCAGCCTGCCGTCGCGGGCGGTGGTCAGGTCCGCCGCTGCCCGCAGTTCTCTTCCCACGGTTTCCACGCGCAGGGAGCCGGAACGGACCTCTACCCGGTGTTCGCCGGAGGCTGCCGTGCCCGTGAAATCGACGTTTGCGGCAATTCTGGACCAGCTCCCGGCCGGGGCTGCTAGGGAAAGGTTCCCGCTGCTTGACCCGATCACGCTCCCTTCGCCGTTCCGTGGCGCGAATCGAGCCAGGTTCAGGCGCTGCCAGCGGGCGTTCAGGTAGCCGTATGCCGGGCTGAAATTCATCTCTCCTCCCGCCTCGATACGTTCGCCTGGAACGCCGGTCAGGACAATGGAGAGAATACTCGCTCCGCTTTTCGAGACCTTCAGGGCCGCCGGTTTTTCCAGGCTCCAGGGGCCGACGCCGTCGCTGCCGGAGAGGCGGGTGATTGTTCCCTGCCAGGCGGAGTCGCGGTAGCCTCCTTCCAGCACCGCCTTCAGCGACGCAGGGGGAGAGGAAATATCCAGAAGAATGACGTGACGGGCCATGACGCCGCTGATATCCAGTTGTGTCTCCGTGGATGAGAAGCCCCCATACCCCAGGTTTCGTGCATTGAGGCGGAGCTTCAGCGGCCGACCGGCAGTGTCGCCCATGTCGGCGGTGAAGGATGCGGTTCCCGCCCGCAGAGCCCCCATCTTCAGTGACGTGGCCCGGCCCGACAGATTTCCGCCGATGCGGCCGTCGCGCCGCCGTATCTTTCCTTCGGCCAGCAGCGAACCGGCTGAGCCGGGAACCAGTCCTCCCAGGTCGTCGGCCCGGACCGCGAAGGCGATATCCCTGGCCAGGTCGCCCGAGGCCCGGATGTCGAATCCCCTGCCTTGCAGGAGCAGGCGGTCGAGCAGGAGGGAGTTGCCGGAGAGGCGCGCCGTAACTTGGCCGGAAAGGCTTCTTCCGCGCAGGCGGCTGTCCAGGAGCCGTCCCTCGACCTTTCCGGAGAGGGGCGATGTGTCCGTGCTCCGGAGCGCCGCGTTCAGGTCAAGATTGACGACCCCTGTCCAGTCCGGCGTAATCCTCGCCGGGTTCAGCTTCCTGCCGCGCAAAGCGGCCGTGAGGGACAGTCCTTCCGTCCAGCCGGCTTCCAGTGCGCCGGTGAGCGCCCCGTCGAGCCATGCACCGCGATCCAGGACTATATCGAGGCCGTTCGTGGTTCCCGAGACATTTCCTGCCAGGGATGCTGTACGCCACCCCGGGCCGGTTGTGACGAAGCGGAAGCCACCACGGTAGCGGTCAATCGATCCGCTCAGGTCGAGCGAGCCGGTCACCGGGGGAAGGGAGGGGATCTCCGGGGAAAGGTCCAGCTTTTCGGCCCGCAGGGCAAGGAGGATTTCCGGTGCGGGACCGGAAAAGGAAATGCTCCCCTTTCCGGTCAACCGTCCGCTTCGCTCCGCTTCGGAGAGGGCAAGGTCGCGGAAGGAAATCCGCGTTCGCGTGATGCCGATGCCGGTAGTGAGTTCCAGGCGCCGTTCCTTGCCGACGGCAACGGCCCGAATCGCGCCGGCGGCGTGTTCCTCGCCCCGCCCCGGGGCGAGGCCGCAAAGGAGCAGGATGCGGCCGAATCCCGCTACCTGCTGGGACGGGACCACGGTGGCGAAGAGGTTCAGATGCGGCTCGCGGAAGCTGATTCCCGCCGCTCCATCGGCATTTCCCTGCGGCGAGGCGAGGGAGAGCCCGGTGAGCGCGACCCTGCCGTGGAGCAGGTCGACGCGTGCCGAGATGCGGCTGAACACCGCGGGTGTGGCGGTGAGCCGTTGATACGAGACGTCGCGCACGTCCAGAGACCCGATCCGACCACTGAGGCGGGCCAGCGGGCCGGACAGGATGGGCCAGGAGAGATCGGTCGGTTCCGTGCTTTCCGGCCGGTCGTCCCGGATCTGCACACCGCGGGCGTGGAGCCTCTCCACGGACAGGTTCCCGACGAGGAGCGGCAGGGGGCTCCAGTCCAGGTTCAGGGCCTTGACGCGAACCGTCATGGCTGCAACGCGCAGGGTGGCGTTTTCCAGGCGCAGGCCGTCAACAAGTCTCCCCTCCAGACGACCGATCTCCATTCGCGCGTTCGCGGCCGAGGCCGCCGTCTCCAGCAGGAGGCGGGCGCCCTCCGGGGTGGCGACGAGCCAGCCTATGAGGGCGATGGCCCCCAGAAAGAGGAGGACGAGAAATAAGAGCGCTCCGCGGAGAAGTCCTTTTCTCATAGCTCGAACCCCACGTTAAAATGGACGCGGAACGCGGGGTCCTCCACCCCGATCTGGCGCGCCAGGTCGAGTTGGATGGCGCCGATGGGGGTGTAGTAGCGGACACCGAGCCCCGCCCCCTTGTACAGCCGGAACCGGCTCAGGGAGTCGAAGGCGTTGCCGGCATCGAGAAAGGCAGCCACTCCCCAGCTCGTGAACAACGCCCGTTCCAGCTCGATGCTCGTGGTGAGGAGGTTTTTCCCGCCGATGACCTTGCCCGTCGAGTCCCTGGGGCCCAGGGACTGGTAGCCGTACCCCCGCACGCTCCGGTCTCCGCCGGCAAAGAAGCGCAGAGACGCGGGCAGGTCCTTCAGGGGTTCGTTTTGCAGGGAGAGGCCGGTCTTTGCCCTGCCGATGAGGGAGAATCGCCACGGCAGGGGGACGATGGCGTGGATGTCGGCGATGCCCTGTAGGATGCCGGTGGATGAGCCCAGGTACTGGTGGGTTCCCCTGGCCTCGATGGTGAAGCGGTACCCGCGTGTGGGACGGATGGGGCTGTCGAAGTCGCGCAGGGAAAAACGGATCCCGGGGAGAATGAGCAGCGCGGACGATTTCTGGGAACCGATCGTATAATCCTCCCACTGGGTCTTTGCATAGAACGTCAGCAGCTGCCCCCGCTCCAGGCTCAGGTTCCAGGACCCTTCCAGGGCCGCCAGGCGGTTCGTGTAGGTACTGGTATCCTCCCGCTGGATGTTGACCTGGAGACCCATGGAGCTGTTGATGTTCCGGTAGCCCGGCGCCGTGTAGGCAACGGCGACCCCCTGAAGACGCTGGGAAACATTGATCTCCGCATTCAGTTCATGCCCCAGCAGAAACAGGTTGACGTCCTTGTAGCGCACCGATCCCCGCACGCCGGTGTCGGTGCCGTAGCCGATGCCGGGCCGCAGCCGTCGGCGGGGAAGGGGGGAGAGCTCGATCCGCACCGGCATGGCCGAGTCTTCGGCCTTGTCCCGGTCCGCGGTCGCCACGACCCCCTTGAAGCGGTCGGAGGAGCCCAGGTTGATCTGCGTCTGGCCCAGTTTTTTCGGGGAGAAGAATTCGCCCTTCTCGTAGTCAAGGTAGCGCCCGAGGAAACGGTTCGGGTACTGTGGGGCGCCGCTGAAGGTGGTCTCGCCGAAGCGGTACCGGATGCCGGTTTCCATTTCGAGTGCAATGCGGGCGGTGCGTTCTCCCCGCGAGACACGGATTTCATGGACCGGGAAATCGGCGTCGAGATACCCCAATTCCACGGCCCTGGCCTTGAGGAGGTCCTTTCCCTTTTCGTAGGAAGAGTGGTTCAGGATGTCCCCTTTATTCAGGGGAAACGCATCGACCAGTTCCCGGATTGTCTCGTCGTCGCCTCCCGGTCCGCGCACCCGGACGGTCAGCTCCGTTATCTTCACCGGCGAGCCGGGATACACCGTCACCAGGAGACGGTAGGAGGATTCCCCCTCCTTTCGCAGACTCGATTCCACGCGGGCATCATAGTAGCCGAAGGGTTCCAGCGCCTCGCGCACTTTTTCCGGCGCGTCGGCGACGAACAGTTCCAGCCAGGGAATGTTTACCTTTCCGTCGGCCACAAGACCCGCGGGAGGGGTGAGTGCGGCCCGGACATTTTCCAGTGTCTCCCCTTCGATCCCGTTGATGACGACTTCAAGGGGTTCCTGTGCGTGGAGGTCCACGGGAAAGAGAAGGAGGAAGACCACGATAAATATGTGCCGAGCGGCATGTCTGCGGGTATATGAATATTTATGAGAGTTCATCGGATTGAGGAATGGTGTCCGGGCAGATAATACCACACGGAGGTGAAGGATTAACGACTTTTCTGCGGCTGCCACGAGTCCACTATTTCAGCTTTTGGATCAGTTCAAGCACCGCCCGGTTCCATCCCTCGGGACCGATGCCGCCCGCCCGCATCAGGTTCGGCAAATCCAGGGCCGGATGGTGTCGCCCGTCCGGCCGCCGCACGGCAATCGGGATATCGACCCGTTTCAGCATGGGGAGATCGTTGGGGCTGTCGCCGAGGGCAATTGTCGTTATCCCTCCGTAGAGCGTGCGATACATGTCGGACAGAATGTCGATCGCCTTTCCCTTGTCGTTGTCTCCGAGGAGATGGTGATAGACGCCGCGGGTGGTCCGCAGACCCTTTGCCTGTATGGCTTGGGCAAGCTTATCCTGTTCGGATGCGTCTCCGTCAAAGAAAAAGGGTTCGTCAAAGTCGCGCTGCATCGCGAGCAGGGCTTCTTTCCGGGGTAGGGCGGTGCGTTCGGAGACTTCCTCCACCGACAGGTCTCCGAATCCGGTCACGGAGAAACCTTCCTCCCTTAGTTCTCCAAGCGCCCGGCGCAATCGTGCGTAGGGCTCGCCCAGCCGGATCACGCGGTACCCCGCTTCCGACAGGAGGTTATGCCGCGCAGAGAGGAGATTGTCTGGAAACGAACCTTGTGGAAAGAAAATGCCGCCGCCGTTTTCCGAGATAAACGGGCGCCGGTTTGCGAGCCGCGCACGATAGAGCTCGATCTCGCCGCGGGTCTTGCTGGAACAGAGCACAAGGGGGATATCGCATGACGCAATCATCTCAAGCGCCGCGTCGGCGGCCGCGAATGAATAGGTTTCGTCCAGCAGCGTACCGTCCAGATCGCTGAAAATAATAATTTTGTCATGATTCCTCATGTTCGAGCCTCCCGGAAAATGACCGGTTTCCCGCTCCCGGTTCCTGTTCCTCCAAGTACTATACCCGTGCCCTGGAAAGCGTCAATGGGGTTGCCGTGACCTTCCCGTGGGGTATACTGAATACTCGGCGACAGTCCGTTTATTGGCTGGAACAGTTTTTTCAGGAGGTGCTCCATGTCCGATTTTTTCCAGGTTGGGGTGGTCTCAACCTTTCATCGTCTCGGCTCCCAGAACCTGGACAGGATTGAAGAGGAGCTTTCTTGGTATGCCCATGAAAGGCCGATAGCCCTCATTCTACCCTGTCTCTACAGCGAGCTTGAAGGGGAAGCCCTCAAGGGGATAGTGCGTCATCTCAAGGATGTGAAATACGTGAAGGAGATCGTGGTGGGCCTGGCTCTGGCCTCCGCCGAAGAGTATCAACATGCACGGAAATATTTTTCGGAGCTTCCGCAGCATACCTCCATCATGTGGCAGGAAGGTCCGCGACTGAGCGCGGTGTACCAGGCAATCGAGGATGCCGGACTCCATGTGGGGCAGCAGGGCAAAGGCAAGGGAGTATGGCTTGCGTACGGCTACATTCTGGCCAGGCAGGAGTTTCATACCATCGCCCTTCACGATTGCGACATTCTCACCTATAACCGCGACCTGCTGGCCCGGCTCTGCTACCCGATAACCAACCCCAATCTCAACTACACGTTCTGCAAGGGATTCTACAGCAGGATTACCGACCGCATGCACGGTCGTGTGACCCGGCTTCTCTTTACACCCCTGATCCGGTCGCTGCAGAAGATAATCGGTTACCATCCGTTGCTGGTGTTCCTGGACAGTTTCCGCTATGCGCTGGCAGGGGAATTTTCAATGGATGTGGATATGGCCAGGATAACACGAATTCCGGGGGACTGGGGGCTGGAGGTAGGGATGTTGGCGGAGGTCTACCGCAACAGCGCGCTGCGCCGGGTTTGTCAGATTGATATCTCGGAAAATTATGATCACAAGCATCAGGCTCTGTCTCCCGAAGATGAGCATAAAGGTCTTCACAAAATGTCCGTGGATATCTGTAAATCCATATTCCGCACCCTGGAATCGGAAGGAGTCGTCTTTTCCGCGGGTTTTTTCAGTACGCTCCTGGCGACCTATGTGCGGACCGCCAAAGACATGCTGAAACGCTATGAGGACGATGCCGCGGTCAATTCCCTGATTTTCGACCGCCACGCGGAGAGTCGGGCGGTGGAGACTTTTACCCACGGCATAAGGGCAGCCGCGGAACGGATAACGGAAGATCCTCTGGGACCGCCGCTTATCGCCAGTTGGGATCGAGTAACGTCGGCGCTTCCGAATATACTCGATACTATCAGGCAGTCGGTGGAAGAGGATAATCAGACGTGATGTGAGCCCGCGCACGGCATGGGTGGGCAGACCGAGTATGGGGGCGGATATTCCGGCATGAGTAACATCATTCTGCGGAAAGAGGTCAGGGAGTGGCTCGATACGTTGGGTACCGCCGATCTGCTGGTGGGTATTCCAAGCTACAATAACGCACGGACCATCGGCCACGTGGTGAGGGCGGTGCAGGCCGGGCTCGCCAAATATTTCCCCGAGTGTACGGCGGTGCTGGTCAATTCCGACGGGGGGTCGACGGACGGTACGCGCGAGGTGGTGGAGCAGGCGGCTGTCGAGGATTTCCAGCAGATACTCATCCCGGCGAGGGTCCCCACCTTTTTCAAGACCGCCACCCTATACCAGGGGGTTCCGGGAAAAGGAAGCGCGTTCCGGACGGTTTTCGAGATAGCACGGGCCCTGGAAGTCAAGGCGTGCGCGGTGGTCGACTCCGATCTGCGGAGCATTACGCCGGAATGGGTGGAACTGCTCCTGAAACCCGTCTGGTCGGGCGGCTACGACTATGTGGCGCCTCTCTATCATCGCCACAAGTATGACGGCACCATTACCAACAGCATCGTGTATCCTCTGACGCGGGCACTCTACGGGCGCTGCGTGCGCCAACCCATCGGCGGGGATTTCGGGTTTTCCGGACGCCTGGCGGCCCACTACCTCGAACAGGACGTGTGGGCGAGCGATGTCGCCCGCTTCGGTATCGATATCTGGATGACCACCACAGCTCTGGCCGGGAATTTCAGGGTCTGTCAGTCCTTTCTCGGCGCCAAGATTCATGATGCCAAGGACCCCGGCGCCGACCTCTCCGCCATGCTGTACCAGGTTGTAAGCGCAACGTTCGACCTCATGGAAACATGGCACGATGTATGGTCAGCGGCGCATCCCTCGACTCCGGTGCCTTCCTTCGGCTTTCGCTACGCCGTTGGCCTGGAACCCATCGCCGTCAACGTGGAGAGGATGATAGAACGGTTCGTGCTCGGTGTCCGTGAGTTGTCCGGCATCTGGGAGGCCGTCCTTCCCGGCGATATCCTGGCTTTCCTGGGGGACGCGTGCCTGAGCACGGGGGATGCGTTCCGCTTTCCCGACGATGTATGGGGCTCTATCATCTACCATTTCGCCCTTGCCCATCACGAAAGGATGCTGCCGAGGGAGCATCTTCTGAAGTCTCTTACCCCCCTCTATATCGGAAAGGTCGCATCTTTCGTGCTGGAAACGGCCGATAGTTCCGCCGAACAGGTGGAAGACAGAATCGAGGAGTTGTGTCTTGCTTTTGAAAACCTGAAACCGCTGCTGCTGGAAAAGTGGGTATAGCGGAGGGAGGACCCCATGGAATTCCTTCAAAGACTGATCATCGAACCCTTTGAACGGTTAGCGGAAAATCTGCTGCTCTTCTTGCCGAAGTTCCTGACCGCACTGGTCATTCTGCTGGCGGGCCTGCTCCTGGGAGGGCTTTTCAAGATATTATTCGCGCGGATCTTCATGGCGGTCGGGCTGGATCGCCTCTGCCGGCGTGCAGGACTGGAACAGATGATCTCCAGAAGCGGGATACGGGATCCCATATCCCTGCTGATTGCAAGGATAATCGGCGGTACAACGGTTGCCGTATTTGCGGTGATTGCCGTGCAGACCATCAGTGTTCCCGCGGTCGAGAGGCTGCTGGAGAGATTTTTTCTCTATCTTCCCAATGTCTTTGTTGCTCTGCTCATTCTCATCGTCGGCTACCTGCTCGGCAATTTCCTGGGGCGTGCGGCCCTGATTGCTGCGGTTAACGCGGGTATCAGGCTTTCATGCCTCATCGGCCGCTTCGTCAGGTACCTTGTCCTTATTTTGAGCGTCACCATGGCTTTGGAACATCTCGGCATCGGTCGGGATACGGTGCTTATTGCGTTCACCATCCTCTCCAGCGGCGTCGTTCTCGCATTTGCCATCGCCTTCGGTCTGGGTGGGCGCGATGCCGCCCGAGAGTATCTTGAAAAGAAATTGAAATTTGAAGAACAGGAAGATGAGATACACCACTTATAGGAGGGCGTCCCGTCGTATACGGGTTCTCCCCCTTCTTTTCGCGGCATTGAGGGCGGGTTGTCCGGTACATTGATGTGCGGTTACCGTTTCGTGAAGAAAAAAGGGGGTCGGTTTGACCCGACCCCCCATGTGACGGAGGAGTCACTCAACAGTAATTTTTTTAACCTTCTGGACTTCGGCCTCGGTTTTGGGGATCTTTACCTCGAGAACGCCGTCCTTGAAGCTCGCCTTGGCCTTGTCGGTCTGGGTTTCCGCCGGGAGCCTGAGCGTGCGGGTAAAGGAGCCGAAGGAGCGTTCGAGCCGGTAGTAGTCTTTCTTCTCCACTTTTTCTTCGGTCTTTTTCTCTCCCGAGATGGTGATGACGTCGTCGGCGATGTTTACCTCGATGTCCTCCTTCCTCATTCCGGGAAGCTCCGCCTTTACGACCACGTCATTCCCGTCCTCGAAGATATCCACCGTCGGGAACGTGGCGCCGACTTCCGGCATCCTGAATCGCGGCATCCAGGAGGGCGCGAAGAACGGTCTGCGGAACGCCTCCTCGAACCACCGCTCCATCTCCTCAAAGGGGGAGAAGAAGCCCTTTTCCGGTTTCATGACCTCACGATGCTCTTTTCTCGCCAGATCTTTGGTTTCCTTGTCCGCCATAACGGGCACCTCCTTTCACGGGGTACGGCCCCTGTTGTTCATGGGCCGGTGAGTGTTTCCTCATCAGAAATATAGGCATGATTTTCGTCATGTCAAGGTGAGGAGGCGAGTGTCCGGCACACTTGTTTTCCGGAGCGAGAACCGGCTTTCGCGGAGATCAAATCGGCAAATCTCTTCTTGTGAAAATCGGCCGTTGCGAGTAGTGTCAGGCGCAGTGGTTCTCTCCTGAATTCGCGCCGCCTTCACGCGTTCGCCTGCGCGGAATGCCTCGGTTATTTGCATTCCCGCGGAATCCGGCGGCTCGACGAAGGTTGCTCGGCGTAGCCGGTGTGAAACAGCGCCGGCGACGTTCCAACCCCGGCATTCCGCTCATCCCGGCGTTCAGGCGCCACGAATCCCGGCCTCTGAGAAAGGTCTTCCCATGCCGCGTAAATGCACTTTTATCGTCAATCCCCTGTCGGGAGGATTCTCTAAGGCGAGGGTAATCGAAGCAACGTCTATTCTCAGGATCAACGGCTTCGTCCCCTCCGTGCTGGAGGTAACGGAGCCCGAAGCAGCCTCTCTTCGCGCCAGACGGATCTGCGAAGAGGAGGAAACTCCCCTCATCATCGTCGGGGCGGGTGACGGTACGATAAACTGTGTCGTGAACGGCCTGTCTCCGGGTGTCGCCACCCTTGGCGTCATCCCTTTCGGCACATCCAACGTTCTTGCCCGCGAAATGGGCATCACCTCTCCGTCGCGTGCTGTCGAAAAGATTGTCGCCGGCGTTTCCCGCCCTGTTTCCGTGGGATGCGTCGAAAAGGGGGGAGCCGAACGAATCTTTCTCCTCATGGCCGGGGTCGGGTATGACGGCGCGGTTGTCAAGGGGGTGCTCACCCGTGAAAAGAGGGCGCTGCGCAAGGGCGCCTACCTGCTGTCCGCGCTCCGTCTGCTTCCGGCGTGGGATGCCGGCCGTCTGGAAGTCGTCGCGGATACCGGCATCGTCGACTGCCACAGCGTCATCGTCTGCAACGCGGCGAAGTACGGAGGAGAGTTTGTCGCGGCGCCGGGCGCCTCCCTGTTCGAGCCGGGATTCCAGGTGGTCTGCGTGGTGAACGGAACCAGGACGACATTCCTGAGATTGGTCTGCCGCCTGCTGTTGAAGAAAGGGGCCGCAGGGCCGGGGGTTGTGACCTTTTCGGCGAGCGAGGTGGAAATCCGCGGCACCAAGCCACTGCAGTCGGACGGCGACTTCTACTGCCACGCCCCTGTCAGGATTCGTGCCGTGCCCGATTTCATGCGGCTCATCGTGTGAAGCGCCGGGTTCCGTGGCGGCCGGAAACGGATAGAATCGACTTTCCCTCTCTTCCCTTACGTGCGGGGGAGCCACGGGGCGGCCTTCGACTCCGCTCAGGCCACCGCCTTTTCCCTACGCGCAGTGGAGCCATGCCTTTCGGAACACCCCTTCCGGCAATTTTCCCTCCAGCGATTCCAGTAGCGCCGTGACTTCGACGGTGGTATACGGCTCTTTCTCCCGTGTCCCCCATACCACGTTCGGCCAGCAGTAGTCCGTTGTTTTCCTTCCCACCACATGGATATGCATCTGCCTGACTATATTGCCGATGGCGGCTACGTTCAGCTTATGGCTGCCGAAATGATCTTTCATGAAGCGTGAGAGGAGATTGATCTCCTCCAGGAGAGCCAGTTGGTCCTCACTCTCCAGTTCGAAGAGCTCGACGGCGGTCCTCCGCGGCACGAGGATGAACCAGGGGATGAGGGAGTTGTTCATCAGAAGCAGCCTGCTCAACCGCATCTCACCCAGCACGACGCAGTCGGCCGCGAGGCGGGGGTCGAGGGAAAAATCTTCCATATCACCTCCGAAAATCCGGTTGTGGCCGGATACTAATGATCTGTACGTCCATGACGTTCGTTCCGGTCGGCCCGGTGATGAACAGGCCGCCGTGCTCCTTGAAGAAAGTGTAGGAGTCGTTTAGTGCGAGAGAGCGGAGGGCTGCATCCTTCCTCTCCATGGGAATCGAATCCCCGTCCACAATCGCTCCGGCGGCGTCCGTGGGGCCGTCGGTGCCGTCGGTGCCGGCGGAAAGGAGGGTGACGCCGGGAATTCCGGCGATCTCCAGGGCAAAGGAGAGGGCCAGTTCCTGGCTCCTTCCCCCCTTTCCGCCTCCCCGGACGGTAACGGTGGTTTCGCCGCCGGAAAGGAGGCAGAGGGGGCGTTCTCTCAACACTGATGCGTATTCACGTGCCCGCCGGGCAAGCATGCGGCCCGCGTCGGCGGCCTCTCCCGTGACGGGAGTCGGCAGAATCTCCACGGCACAACCTGCTTCCACCGCTGCCCGGGACGCCGCTTCCAGGGCGGACCGATTGCTCCCGATAATCCTGTTTTCCACCCGCTGAAAGATCGGATTCCCCTCCTTGGGCGTCTCAGGAATGTCTCCCCTCGCCCCGCCTTTCAGGTGTTCCGCCACTTCGGCCGGGACCCGGCCCGTAAGTTCGAATCTTTCCAGAACCGCAAGCGCGTCCCGGTAGGTGGTGGTGTCCGGCGCGGTGGGTCCCGAGGCGATGACGTCGAGATCATCGCCGATGACGTCGGAGAGTATCAGGGAGACGGTCCGGCCGGGATGGATGGTTTCGGCGAGTCGGCCCCCCTTGATCCGGGAGAGATGTTTCCGGACGGTATTCAGGCTGTGGATGTCGGCGCCGGCGCGGAGGAGGAGGTCGGTGACCTCCCGCTTGGCTGCCAGGGTGATTCCATCGGCCGGGGCCGTGAGCAGGGCGGATCCTCCGCCGGAGACGAGTGCTGTGACCAGGGTCTTTTCATCTGCGGTCCGCGCACGGTGGAGAATTTCCAGGGTCCCCCGGATGCTGTTTTCGTCCGGCGTCGGGTGGCCCGCCTCGAAGATCCGGAATTTTTCGGGTTTCCGGAATGATGCGTGACCGTATTTTGTGACGACCACGCCGGTTTCCAGGATATCGCCCAGTTCCTCCCCGAGGGCGAGAGCCATGGGCACGGCGGCCTTGCCGAAGCCGAGGGCGACCAGTCTCGAAAAACCCTCCGCCCGGTACAGGGAGCGGATGCGTTGGCACTCGCGACGCACCGCGTCCGCCGGGTTCGCGGCCCGAACGGCCGCGAAGTAGATGCTTTCGGCGATTTTTTCGGGTAATTGCATGGGTCTGAATATACCGCCGGAGAGGGGACACGTCAAATAAACCCTGAAAAAACCATTTCCTTGACCTATGTCATGCCCGCCTCGACCTCTCGTCGCTATACTGCACACACTACAATAAGGGAGGTTCCCCCCTATGACACCAACGAGAAATCAGGCCGTGAGACCGATACTGGACTATTTTGCCTGCGAACCGAAGGAGCCCCGGCGTCTGACCCTCGTCATTGCTCCCGACGGAGAGATTCATCCGGCGCTCAAGGAGTTCCCTTCCCGGCTGTTCGTGGAGACCACGACGCGCTGCAATCTCCGCTGCGCCATGTGCGTAAAGCAGACCGGCGACTGCGGGGTGGTGGACGGTGACCTCTCCCTGGAGACCTTCGAAGCGCTGGAACCGGCGCTGCCCCATGCCGAGTCCCTCGTCCTCAACGGCATCGGCGAGCCCCTCCTGAACCCGCTCCTGGAGGAGTTCGTCCGCCGGGCCAAAAGGCTGATGCCGGCAGGAAGCTGGGTCGGCTTCCAGAGCAACGGGCAGCTGCTGGACGAAGCCCGTGCCCTGTCTCTGGTTGAGGCGGGCCTTGACAGGATCTGCCTTTCCCTGGACTCCGTATGCCCCGACACCTTCCGCAAGCTTCGGAAGGGTGGGGAGGTGAACGACCTGGAGCGGGCGTTGGCGGCCCTGCGAACGGCAAAGGAGCGGACCGGCTCCTCGACCCCCTCAGTGGGGCTGGAGTTCGTGCTCATGAAGGACAATGCCCGCGAACTGCCTTCAGCGCTTCGCTGGGCCGTTGAGCGGGGGGTGGACTTCGCCATCGTCACCCACCTGCTTCCTTACGATGCGGACCATGTGGGCAAGATTGCCTACGACTCCAACACCGACGAGGCAATCGCCTTCTTCAAGCCGTGGAAGGAGCGCGCCGACGCGGAGGGCATCGACCTGCGGCATTATTTCAGGACCATGTGGAACTACCTGCGCACACCGGAGGAGCAGCGCATCGTGGATTTCGTGGCCGAGATGCAGGCCGAGGCCAGCGCCCGCGAGCTGTTCATCAACATGCGGAACCTGCTGGACCGGGATGAGGTATGGGCGGATGAGATGGAAAGGATATTCGAAGAAGCGCGGCAGGTTGCCGGGGCGGCCGGCATCGATCTGACCCTGCCGGAGGTGCTGCCCAAGGGAGACCGCCGCTGCGACTTCGTGGACAAGGGAGGCGCATTCATCTCCTGGGACGGCGCGGTTCACAACTGCTACTTCCTGTGGCACAAGTTCAGCTGCCACTTTTCGGGCAGGAAGAAATATGTGGATGCCAGGGTGTTCGGCAGGCTCTCGGAAAAAGGGATCAGGGAGATATGGAACGATGCGGAGTTCCGTTCATTCCGGGAGGAAGTGCTTCGCCACGACTATCCGTTCTGCTCCAACTGCAACCTGGTGCCGTGCGAATACATCTACAACGAGGAGTTCACCCACGACTGCTTCGTGAACAAGGTCCCCTGCGGCGATTGCTTCTGGTGCATGGGCCTGTTCAACTGTCTGCAATAACATCAGGAACGAGGATAAAGGAACGAGGAACGAGGAAAAAGGCGCGAGGATTCAGCCATTCTGAAGAATCAATCCTCGTTCCTCGAACCTCGCTCCTCGCTCCTTGAACCTCGCTCCTCGCTCCTTGAACCTCGCTCCTCGAACCTGCCTCTAAAGTCCCATCTCCCGTGCCAGTTCCCGCCAG